>NZ_JBRCLD010000064.1:0-47693 GCF_053487655.1 Thermaurantiacus sp.
TCTATGGCCTGCCCGCCGGCCTCGATCTCGTCACCCCCTGCCTTGCTGCGGTTCCGCCAGGGCCGGGAATCGACTGCACCGGCTTCCTCTCGTTCGACGGCATTCACGTCACCCGCGCGGTGCAGCAGGCACTTTCGGTCCAGATCGGCAGGCTGGTCGGAATCGCGGTCGTGCCCGAACCGGCAAGCTGGGCGATGATGATCGCCGGCTTCGGGCTGGTCGGCGGCGCGCTGCGGCGGCGGCGGGAGGCGCTTGCCGCCTGACCCGTGGCGGCCGGGCAACAGACGCTGCAACTTCCCGGCGCGCGGTCGGAATCTTGTTGCGGTCTCAGATAACGCCCTGTCACGAAGCGATTCCGCGCGCGTTGACAGTCTGCGATTCGCTCCCTAGCCAGCCCGCCTTCGCGGCCATTGCCGCATGTGCGAAGGAGTGATCCATGTCAGGCCGCGACCTGTCGGGTGCAGAGATCCTGCTCGAGGCCCTGTCGGACCTCGGGGTCGAGGTCATCTTCGGCTATCCCGGCGGCGCGGTCCTTCCTGTCTATGACGCGCTCCACCGCCAGAAGCGCATCCGCCACATCCTAGTGCGCCATGAGCAGGGCGCAGTCCATGCGGCCGAAGGCTATGCCCGGGCATCGGGCAGGCCGGGCGTGGTGCTCGTCACTTCCGGTCCTGGTGCCACCAATGCCGTCACCGGCATCACGGATGCCCTCATGGATTCGATCCCCATCGTCGTCATCACTGGCCAAGTCGCAACCCACCTCATCGGCTCGGATGCCTTCCAGGAGTGCGACACCGTCGGGATCACCCGCCACTGCTCGAAGCACAATTATCTCGTGAAAGAGACGGCACGGCTTGCCGAGGTGGTGCACGAAGCCTTCCATATTGCCACCACCGGCCGGCCAGGCCCGGTTGTCATCGATCTCCCGAAAGATGTGCAAGTCGCCCGCGCGCGCTACCGGCGGCCGGGTGCCATCGCCCACAAGAGCTATCGTCCACGCCTCAAGGGTGACCTTGACGCCATTGCCGCTGCTGCGGAAATGCTGGCTTCCGCAGAGCGACCCATTCTTTACACCGGGGGTGGCATCATCAACGCTGGTCCTCTTGCTAGCGCGAAACTGCGTGAGCTTGCCAGGCTTTCGGGTGCTCCTGTCACATCGACTCTCATGGGCCTTGGCGCCTTTCCCGCCTCGTCGCCGCAGTTCCTCGGCATGCTCGGCATGCACGGCACCTTTGAAGCCAACATGGCCATGAACCAGTGCGACTTGATGCTCTGCCTTGGCGCCCGCTTCGACGATCGTGTCACTGGCCGGCTGGACGGTTTTTCGCCCGGCAGCCGCAAGATCCATGTCGATATTGACCCTTCCTCCTTCAACAAGACGGTGAGGGTGGATCTTCCGATTGAAGGCGACGTTGGCCATGTCCTCGACGACATGGTCAAGATCTGGAAGAGCCGGGGCTTGAGGCCGGCGGTGTCCGAGGAATGGTGGAACCGGATCCGCGGCTGGCGCGCCCTCGATTGCCTTGCCTTCAACCAGCAGGGCCCGGAAATCGAGCCCCAGCACGCAATCGTCCGCTTGCGGGAAGCAACCGCCCATCTCGACCCCATCATCACCACCGAAGTCGGCCAGCACCAGATGTGGGCTGCTCAGCATTTCCACTTCGAGAAGCCGAACCGCTGGCTCACCTCGGGCGGGCTTGGCACCATGGGCTATGGCCTTCCGGCTGCAATCGGTGCCCAGGTCGCTTTCCCGGGCAAGCTTGTGGTCGACATCGCCGGCGAGGCTTCCATCCTCATGAACATGCAGGAAATGTCGACTGCCGTCCAATATCGGCTTCCAGTCAAGGTGTTTGTTCTCAACAACGAGTATATGGGCATGGTCCGCCAGTGGCAGGATCTGACCTACGAAGGCCGCCATGCCGAAAGTTATACGGCTGCCCTTCCTGATTTTGTGAAACTGGCCGAGGCCTTCGGCTGGAAGGGCATCCGCATTGAGACCGAAGAGGAGCTGGACCCCGCGATTGCGGCCATGCTCGCTCACCCGGGCCCCGTCTTCGTCGATTGCCGGGTGAGACGCCACGCCAATTGCTTCCCGATGATCCCAAGCGGTGCTGCCCACACCGAAATGCTGCTTTCGCAAGCCGATGTTGCAGGCGAACTCGACAGTAGCGCCGAGGCGCTGGTCTGATACGCGCGGGGCACGGCAGAAAGGGGCGGGTGCAATGACTGCCATGATCGGCCTCTATCTCGCGCTGGCGAGCGCTGCGCTCCTCCTGGGCGCCATGACTCTCGCCAACCCCAAGGGCAGCGTTCGCCACCGGTTCCCTGGCTGGTCCTATTGTGCTGCCATGCTGGGTGCGGCGCTCACAGGCCTTCTCGTCACCCTGGAATATGGCCGCTTCTTGCCCTTCCTGATCTTCAGCCTGATCGTGCTCGTCACGGTGCCGGCTGGGGTGTGGGCGATCTGGCGAGTGGTCGTGCGTCAGCAACGCGGCCTGCTCGAAGGGCATGCAACCGCCATGGTCTGGTCTTACGCTGGTCTTCTCTTGGCGCTGGGCTCTCAGATCGGGCTGACAGTGATGAAGCTCGGCCTCGTCTCCGATCGCAAGATGTTCACGATCCTGGTCTTTGTGCTTCTTGCCCTCGGCAATGTCTTGGCTTCGGCGGTGGTCCCCCGGCAGGTCCGCTGCATGCTTGCATCCCTTTCGGCATGACGCGGGCGCAGGAGCCATCCGAGCGCCACACGCTCTCCGTCATCGTCGACAATGAGGCCGGCGTGCTGGGGCGGATCACCGGCCTCTTCTCGGCGCGCGGCTATAACATCGAGTCGCTGACCGTCGCTGATGTCTCGCCCGATCACGCGGTCTCTCGCATCACCATCGTGACGACGGGCCCGCGCCGTGTCATTGACCAGATCCACGCCCAGCTGGAGCGGCTGGTCCCCGTGCACTCCGTCACCGACCTGACGGAAGCCGGCCCCCACGTCGAGCGCGAGCTTGCCCTCGTCAAGGTAGCCGGCAGAGGCGATGCGCGTGTCGAAGCCCTGCGCCTTGCCGACATCTTCCGCGCCCGCCCCGTGGACACCACAACATCGAGCTTCATCTTCGAGATTTCCGGCTCGACGCAGAAGGTCGACCAGTTCATCGCCCTCATGCGCGAGGTCGGCCTCGTCGAAGTCGCCCGCACTGGCGTCGCCGCCATGGCCCGCGGCGCCGGGCCGGCCTAGATTTTCTTTGAAGAGACTGGGGGAACCATGCGTGTCTTCTATGAGTCCGATGCCGATCTGGCGCTCATCCGGGCAAAGAAGGTGGCCGTCATCGGCTATGGTTCGCAGGGCCATGCCCACGTGGCCAACCTTCGCGATTCCGGGGTTGCCGAGGTTGCAACAGCGCTGAAGCCTGGCTCCGCGACGGCCGAGAAGGCGCGCGCCGCTGGCTTCACCGTGATGACAAACGCGCAAGCCGCGCAATGGGCGGACATTGTGATGATGCTCGCGCCTGATGAGCATCAGGCCGCCATCTGGGAAACAGACCTCAAGCCTCACATGCGGGAAGGTGCCGCGCTTGCCTTTGCTCATGGGCTCAACATCCACTTCGGCCTTATTGAGCCGCGCCCTGATCTCGACGTTTTCATGGTCGCGCCCAAGGGCCCCGGCCACACGGTGCGCTCGGAATATCAGAAGGGCGGCGGCGTTCCCGCGCTCGTGGCCGTCGCCCAAAATGCCAGCGGTAACGCGATGGACTTGGCCCTCAGCTACGCGTCCGCACTCGGCGCCGGCCGCTCGGGCATTATCGAGACCAACTTCCGCGAGGAGTGTGAGACCGACCTCTTCGGCGAGCAGGTGGTGCTCTGCGGCGGTCTCTCGCACCTCATCATGGCCGGGTTTGAGACGCTCGTTGAGGCTGGCTATGCGCCCGAGATGGCCTATTTCGAATGTCTCCACGAAGTGAAGCTCATTGTCGACCTCATGTATGAAGGCGGGATTGCCAACATGCGCTACTCCATTTCCAACACTGCCGAATTTGGCGACTATGCAACCGGCCCGCGCATCATCACCGAGGAGACGAAGGCGGAGATGAAGCGGGTGCTGGCCGATATCCAGAAGGGCCGCTTCGTCGCCGACTTCATCACCGACAATCGCGCCGGCAGCCCGCGCCTGAAAGCCGCAAGGAAGCTCCAGAACGCCCACCCGATCGAGGAGGTGGGCGAGCGGCTGCGCGCCATGATGCCCTGGATCGCCAGGACCAAGCTGGTGGACCGGGCAAGGAACTAGCCCGCCTGTCCGCCTCCCTGCCGGGCCGTCTTGCGGCCCTAGTCCTCGAGCACCTCGGCCAGCGCTGCCGCCAGCCGCCCGACCTCGGATGAGCGGAGGATGGCGGCGAGGCCCGTCGGCTCGCCGCTGTCCAGCCGCGCCACCATGGCTTCGAACCCGGCTGTCAAGCGGCGCGCAGCGCTTGCAAACTCCGGGTCTCTTGCCACCAGCGCCTTCAGGGCCTTGGCTTCCCGCTTGTCCAGGAGCGCCAGCGCCCGACGATGGAACAGGCCCCGTTCGCCCATGCGCCATTTCGCCCAGTCCTCGGCATCCATTTCCCGGCCGAGGGCTGAGGCAATGGTGACAGCTTCGGCTGCCATCCGGTCCGTCAGCAGCTGTGCAGCTGCCACCAGCTCGCGGGTGCCAAGGTCGGCAAGCTCGCGGAACCGCTCTTGCGCCTTTGTGTCGACAAGCTTGAGCGCTTGCGCAAGCCCGGCAAGCGCTTGTGCCGAACGTTCGGCCGCGGCCCGCGCGCTCGCCTCGGCAGCTGCTGCCTGCTCGGCAATCGGCTTGACAAAGCCAGCCTCGAGCGACTCCTGTGCGGCTTTGCCGAGTGCCTCGCGCGCCTCGGCAACCACGCCTTCGAGCATCTCGCGCATGGTTCCCGTCGCTTGGGCGGAAACATCCCGGACTCGGCTCAGGGCATCGACAAGCCGGGTGGCCGCCGCCAGCGAGCTTGCCTCCGTCGTCCGCTCCACTTCCGCAACCAGCTGGCGCGCCTGCTCAAGCTCGACGACCAGGGCTTCGCCGGCAATCTGCACAGCCTCACGTTGGGCCTCGAACCGGCGGGTCGCCTCCTCGACCACGGCGCGGCTGTTCGCAACCGGGTCGGCGAGCGCCTCGGCCCGGGCATGGGCACGTTCGATCGCATCGAGCAGGTCGCGCACTTGACGGCCCAGGGTTTCCGCTGCCGCCGCAGCCGCCACCGCCTGCTGCGGCAGAGTGCCGGCCAGAAGATCCGTCACGGCGAGCGCTGTCTCGCGCACGCCGCCTATCGCCTGGTCGAGTTCACCAACAGTGGCGCGGCCAGTCCGCACTGGTTCCGCCAGCGCATCGATTGCTGCGGCTGCCGCCTGGATGCGGGCCTGGAGCTGGTCGAGTGTTTGCCCGGTCGTCGCAGTCGTGTGCGCGAGCCGCTTGTCGAGAATCTGGAAGCCCTGATCTGCGGCCTTGACCAGCTCCTCGGTGGCACCCGCCTGCCCGGCGATCCGCGCCTCAAGCTCCCGCGCCTGGCCGACCAGAACATCCAAGTGCCGCCCGAGCGCTCGCGCTGCTTCCGAGCCGATCGCAGCCACAGTGGCTCGCGCTTCGGCAGTCGTCTGCTCCATTGCTGCCCGGTGCTCAGCAATCGCGCCTGAAAGCGTCCTGGCGGCATCCTGGGCGAGCGCCATCGCAGTTTCGGCGTCGGCGGCAATCCGCGCTGTCTCGTTTGCAAGTGCTGCAGCGCTTGCATCCGTTGCTTGCGTTAGCGCTGCATGCCGGGCGACTGCATCGGCCTGGATCCCTGCCAGGCGCTCGCCCATGGCGGCAAGATCATCTCCCGCCTGCACCAGCAGGCCACGTTGGGCTTCGATATTCCCGGCGAGGCTTGAGAGGGCAGCGGTGAGCTCCCCAGTTGCGGCAAGTCCACCACTTACGCTTGCATCGAGCCTCTGTGCCACTTCGGATATCCTGTCGGCAGCAGCAGTTGCGTCGCGAAGCTGTGCAGCCGCTGCTCCTGCGCGCTCCTCAAGCGTGCTGGTCAGCGCTTCAACGGCAGCGATATCAAGCGCGAGCATCTCCCTTGCCGCCGCGAGCCGGGCCGCCAGCGCGCCGGCAGTCGCCACTGCTTCCGACTCTGTTCCTTGGGCTGCCGCGATGAGATCCTGTTGCACCACCACCTCAGCCCGGCGGAATGCCGCGGCGATGGCAAACAGGAGCGCTGGCACAACAAGAACTTTTGTTGCGAGGTCGAGGAGGGTTGCCGCCGAAGGCCCAGCCCGAAGCGCTGCCGCCACCCCGGGCTCGGAAAGCGCAAAGGCGATCCAGGCGAGGCTGAGGAGGGCGGCAATCACTGCCAGCACAGGGATACGCTGCGCTCTTTCCATGCCCTTCATTCCCAGCGCCAGAATTTTGGGGATTAGGCGGCAGGTGGCGGGCCTGCAACCGTCGGAGCCCCTTCGGCTTCATCCAGCCGCTCAGCCCGCCCCAGCACGCGGGCGCAAAGCAAGGCAATTGGCGTCAGCACCAGCAGTTCCCACCACCATGCCAGGCGCGGGTTGCCAAGCAGACAAGCGACAAGGATGACATGGGTGCGGGCATTGGCACTCAGAAGCCACAGCAGCCGCATCGCCGGAAGCGCCGTCCGCGCCCATCGCATGACAAGCCGCAGCCGCATGTCGGGGCCGGCGGCAGCAAGCCGATGGTCGAAGGCCGTCGCCTGGTGACCCAGCCGAGCCTCCATCGCATTGTAGAGCCGCTCGATAACGCCGCCAGCAGCCGTTCTCGGCGGCACGCAGACTAGGCCGGCCAGCCGCCGGTACCACATCGCCCGGCGCGCTTCATAAAAGGCGGACTGGACGGCATGGGCAAGCCCCGCTGCAATCGCTAACGCAAGCGCGGCCACCGGGTCGGGCAAGGACAAGGCCAGCGCCACATGCACCAGCACGAACACACCATAGTCGGCGAAGCCGTCGAGAAAGCGACCGAAGGGCGAAGCGGTGCCGGTTGCACGGGCAATCCGGCCATCAAGCCCGTCTAGCAGGTGCCAGAGAAGCATCAGGACCCAGCCAGCGACCGCCAGCCGCCAGTCCTGCCAGTGGAAATAGGCGAGCGCTGCGGCGAGCCCGACTGCAAGCCCGGCGAGGCTTGCCATGTTGGCGCTCAATCCGGCAGCGATCGCCGGCCCGACCAGCCGGTCGGCAAGCGGATGCAGAAGGAACCGATTCGACGGCACCTCAATGGCGCGCGGATCGGGCAGCGGAGGGCGAAGGGTGGTCACGCAGCACCGCCTTGCCGAGCAGGCGTGCCTTGGCAAGCCGACGCGCCCGGTCCTAAGGGCGCGCCGGCCATGGCTAGCACATCGCGCCTCCTCGCCCTTGTGTCAGCTGGCGATGCCGTGCCTGGCGAGCGTCGGTCCGGCCTGCAGCATGTCGCTGGCCAGACCATTCTTGAACGCCAGGTCCGCCTTGCCTTGCGCGCTGGCGCGCATGCTGTGCTCATCGTCTCCCCGCCCTTGCCAGCCGAGCTTGAAAGGCGGCTCTCACGACAAGGCCCAGTCACGCAGCTGAGCGATTCGGCGGCGCTTGCAACCCAGCTCTCCCATGCGCAGGCAGACCTGCTGCTGCTCGAGCCGGGAGCCGTGGTCGATGAGCGTTTGGTCGAATCGATCGCTGCCGAGGGGGAGGGGGGACGCGTGCTGGTGTTTGACTGCGACCCGCCGCCCGGTGCCGAGCGCATTGGCAGCAGCGAGCACTGGGCTTCGGTTGCGCGCCTGCCGGCCAAAGAGGCAGCAGCAGCGCTTGCCCGGCACCCGGAGTGGGAGCCCGTTGCCACCTTGCTGCGCGCCGCCCTTGCTGGCGGTGCAGCGCTGGTTCCCGTCGAGTCGCTGTCGACCTATTCGGAAGGCCGGCGTCGCAAGGTTCCGTTCGTCTGGGCTAAACCGGCTGCGGCTGGCGGCCGGGCCGAGGCGGAGCAGCAGCTTCTCGCTGCTGCCCAGAAAGGATGTCTCGACTGGCCAGCCAGGTTTCTCCACCCGCCGATTGAGAATGCGCTGGTCCGGCTGCTGTGGCCCACACCCGTCACGCCGAACATGGTCACGCTTGCAACTGCGCTCCTCGGTGTTGTTGCCCTTGCCCTTATCGCCTCCGGTGCGCTTCTGTCGGCGCTTCTCCTCATCCTGGTGATCGGCCCGCTCGATGGAGTCGACGGCAAGCTTGCCCGCACCCGGATCGAATTCTCGCGCTGGGGCGATCTTGAGCATGTGCTCGACAAGCTGCTCGAATATGGCTGGTTTGCAGCCTTTGGCTTCTGGTTCGCAGGCGTCGGCCATGGCCTTGCCGCCATGCTTGCAGCTTTCGCACTCATCCTCTTTGCCTTTCTTGAGGCTGTGCATGGCGAGATTTTCCGCCGCATCACGGGCCGTCAGCTCGACGACTGGGGCAGTTTCGAACGCCGATTCCGGCTCATCGCCGGGCGGCGGAACACCTTCTTCTGGACCCTTCTTCCCTTCGGTCTTGCCGGGCTGTGGTGGCAGGGGTTTCTCGTGCTCCTTGCCTATGCAGCTGTCACCTTCGCTGTTGCCCACTGGCGGTTCCTGCGCGGGCTTCTTGCGTTCCTTCGCCGGGAGGCGCCATCTGTGCGCCGAAATCTGGAGGTCACGCGCTATGCTTTCTTGCCCAAGTCGGGCCGGCAGGGTAGCTGAACGCGCGAAAATTTCACTTGTGTGTCAACGCAGCGCCTGCTGCGGCCACCAGGAAGAGGATGCCAGCCTTGGCTATCAATGTCGCGCTTGCCGGGGTCGGGAACTGCGCCAGTTCCTTGGTGCAGGGCATCGCCCATTACAGCAATGGCGGCGCCAACGAGGCCATCGGTCTCAGCCGCTGGGACATGGGCGGCTACCGGCCGAAGGACATCCGGATCGTTGCGGCCTTCGATGTTGATCCGCGCAAGGTTGGTTTGGATGTCGCTGACGCCATTTTCGCGCCGCCCAACTGCACC
The DNA here is from genome assembly GCF_053487655.1 of Thermaurantiacus sp. NCBI lineage: Bacteria > Pseudomonadati > Pseudomonadota > Alphaproteobacteria > Sphingomonadales > Sphingosinicellaceae > Thermaurantiacus > Thermaurantiacus sp. The sequence continues at coordinate 9,011 of NZ_JBRCLD010000064.1, forward strand.
ACCACTTTCTGCACCCATGTCGCGCCAACCGGTGCGATTGTCGCCATGGGTCCCGTGCTCGATGGCGTCTCCGCCCATATGCTCGAGGCCCCGCCCGAGCGCAGCTTTCGTATTGCCGATCTTCCCCAGCCCAGCTTGCGCGAGGCTGCCGAACTGCTGCGGCGGGCCGAGACCCAGGTGCTGGTGAACTACCTGCCCGTCGGCAGCGAACAGGCCGCTGCCTTCTACGCCGAGGCCGCGCTGCGTGCTGGCGCTGCGTTCGTGAACGCCATGCCAGTTTTCATTGCAAGCGATCCGGGCTGGGCCCGCCGCTTCGCTGAAGCCCGGCTTCCGCTCATCGGTGATGACATCAAGGCCCAGCTTGGCGCCACCATCCTGCATCGCACGCTTGCAGACCTGTTCGCACGCCGCGGCGTGCGCCTTGATCGTACCTACCAGCTCAACACCGGCGGCAACACGGACTTCCTCAACATGCTCAATCGCGACCGGCTCAAGAGCAAGAAGCGATCGAAGACTGAAGCGGTGCAGGCGGCCGCCGAGCACCGGCTCGATTCTGATGACATCCATGTCGGCCCGTCCGACTATGTCGCCTGGCAGAAGGACAACAAGGTTGCCTTCGTCCGCCTCGAAGGCCGCCTTTTCGGGGGTGTCCCGATGAACATCGAGCTCCGTCTGTCGGTTGAAGACAGTCCGAACAGTGCGGGTGTTGCAATCGACATGATCCGCGCTGCCCGGATCGCACTCGACCGCGGCATTGGCGGTGTCCTTGCCGGTCCTTCAGCAGCGTGGTGTAAGCATCCGCCCGCCCAACTGCGGGATGAAGAGGCCGAGGCAGCAATCGAGGCCTTCCTGCGCGGCGGCAGCCCCCACGCGACCCACTGACGCCTCCATCCCGCCGGCCGTGCCGCGCCCTGCCATCCTTCTTGCTGCCGGCGCAGGGACCCGGTTGCGTAACCAGGCCCCCATCAAGCCACTGGCAACGGTCGCGGGCAAGCCCCTCATCTTCCACGCAATCGAGTCCCTGCGGGCCGCCGGTGTCGGGCCTGTCACAGTGGTCACTGGTTACGCCGGCGACGAGATTGCGGCAGCGCTTTCTGCCCTTCCTGCTGTTGCCGTGGTTCCCAATCCGCGGTGGGCAGAAGCTCCCAACGGCGTGTCGCTGCTTGCCGCCCGCGATCATGTCGCAGAAGGCACCCTCCTCTTCATGGCGGACCATCTGGTCGCGCCTGCACTCCTTCACCGCCTCATCCAAGGGGGCCAGCCTGCAGGCGGCCTTGCGCTTGCAGTCGACCGACGCCTCGGGCATCCGGCAATCGACGAAGCGGATGTGACTCGTGTCCGCACCCGGGGGAACCGGATCATGGACATCGGCAAGTCGCTCAGGGTCTATGATGCCTATGACTGCGGCGCCTTCCTCATAGGCCCGTCTCTTGTGGCAGCGTTATCGGCCCTCGTGTCCCCGGCTCTGACCGACGGCGTGCAGGCGCTTGCGGCTGCCGGTCGCGCCCAGGCAACCGACATCGGGGATGCCTTCTGGCTCGACGTCGATGACGCCCGCGCGCTGGCGCTTGCCAACGCCATGGTCTGAGCATGCGGGTTGCGCTTGCCACCATGCTGCTCACGCTCACAGCCCCGGCTGCAGCCGGCCCCTGGGCGGAGCCCGGCGATGCCCGTCTTCGCGCCGATATCGAGCTCATGCGCTCCAACGGCCTGATTTCTGGCCCGATGGGCAGCTGGCCGCTGCCCTGGGCGCAGATCGATCGTGGTCTCGCGCGTGCAGACGGCCTGGCGCTGCCGCCAGGCGTTGCAGCAGCCGTCCGGCGCGTGAAGGCGCTTTCCGATTACAACCGAAAGAAAAACCGGTTCCGGGCGGAAATGACCGTAGCCAACGCCCCAGCGCTGGTGCGCGGCTTCCAGGAGAGTGCTCGCGGCCAAGTCGACATGGAAGTCGGCGCCGAGCATGATTTGGACTGGATCACCCTCGGCTGGGGTGCAAGCTACATCAAGCCCGGCGACACACCGGCAACCGCGCAAGGCGGCGGGGTCCAGCTGCGGCCGCTCTATGCTGCCGTGCCCATCGGCAATTGGGCCTTCTATGGCGGCCATGTCGAGACCTACTGGGGCCCAAGCGAGGAGGGCGGGCTTCTCTTCTCAACATCCGCACGGCCTTTCCCGAAGATCGGCTTCAAGGTGCTGGAGCCGCGGCCTCTCAGGGCACCTGTTCTGCGGTGGCTCGGGCCAGTCGGATTCGATATCTTCGGGGGAGTCCTCAACGAAGAGCGCGACTTTGCGAACACGGCCGTCATTGGCATGCGGCTTGCATTCGCGCCCGCCCCCGGATTGAGCGTCGGCCTCAACCGGGCCATGCAGCTTTGCGGCCGCGGACGTCCCTGCGATGCACGCATTTTCGCTCTTGCCTTCGTCGGCTTCGGCGATGCGGACAACACAGGCACGCCCGATGAGCCCGGCAACCAGCTTGCCGGGTTCGATCTTGCCTACAGCTTCCGAATCGGCCGCGCTGGCCACGGTGGCAAGCTGTTCTTCGAAACGGTCGCAGAAGATGCCGACAACATCGTCATCGAGCAGTTTGCAAGGCGCGGCGGCGGCCGCCTCCATGGCCCGCTTGGAACGGCTGGCGCCGTCTACTCGGCGGGAATCGAATATGTGGACTCGCTTGCCTCCAACTTCTTCGGTGGCAACAAGTTCCCAGGTTCCCTCTACAATAACTTCATCTATGTGAGCGGCTTTACTTATGATCGCCGTCCGATCGGCTTTTCTCTCGACGGCGACACCCGGCTCCTCACATTCGACGCTGCAGTGACGGACGCGCGCAACCGGCGCGTCTACGGCTCCATCCGGCAAGTAAACATCAATGTGAGCGAAAGCCCGAGCTATCGCATTTCCAAAAACAACGAACGCTTCCTTCTCGCAACCGTTGGCGCCGAAATGCCGACCCGTTTCGGCGATGTTCGCCTCGAGCTTCGGGCCCAGGGCGACCAGCCCGACACGCCAGGCACAAGAGACGGCGCAGTCCAGTTCGAGGCTGGTTGGAAAACCCGCTTCTGATGCTTGCACATGGGTACGCGTTCGCGCAATGTTCCCCCCAATGACGGATTCGCTCCTGCTCGGCGGCCACCGGCTGGTTCCGCTTGCCTGCGGCGCCCTCTACTGGCCAGCGCAGGCCCTGCTTGCCGTTGCTGACCTTCACCTTGAGAAGGGGAGTGCATTGGCGCGCCGGGGTTGGATGCTGCCCCCTTATGACAGCTGCGATACCTTGGTTCGGCTTCAGCGCGCGATTCGGCAGACCGGTGCCCGCGTCGTCCTCGCGCTTGGCGACAGTTTCCACGATCCGCTGGGCCCGGCCCGGCTGCCAGCGCAAGCGCGGCAGATGCTTGCCGAGCTGATCGGCGCGGTTGCCTGGACCTGGATTGCCGGCAACCATGATGGCGTGGCGGCCGGGCAGCTTGGCGGCGCCGTCGCTGACGATGTCGTGGTCGCCGGTATTGCCTTCCGCCATATCACCGATCCGGCTGCAGAGGGTCCGGAAATCTCCGGCCATTTCCACCCCAAGACGCGGCTCTTGAACGGTCACGGGGCTGCCCGTCGCTGCTTTGCCCTCGCTGGCGAGCGGCTGCTGCTGCCAGCCTATGGCAGCTACGCGGGAGGACTTGATATTTCGCGCCCTGAGCTTGTGGCAGCGCTTGGCCAAGCTCCGCTCGGCCTGTTGCCGACTGCCCGGGGCCTCGTCTTCGTTGACTCTCGCACGCAGGCGGCATGAGCTGGTTTCCGGCCAAAGACGCGCGCATCTTCTGCGCTGCAGTCAACTATGCTGCCCACCGCGACGAGATGGGCCGCGGCGAAACCAGCGCCCATCCCATGCTGTTCCTGCGTACGCCGGCTTCGCTGGTGCGCGCAGGAGAAGCGATCGTGAAGCCGAAAGCCTCTGACTGCCTCGACTATGAAGGCGAGCTGGCGCTCGTCATCGGCAGGGCAGGGCGGCACATCCCGCGCGAACGCGCGCTTGATCATGTGGGTGGCTGGACTTGCTTCATGGACGGCTCGGTCCGGGACTGGCAGCGCCACACGGCCCAGTTCACGCCAGGCAAGAATTTCGACCGCTCAGGAAGCATCGGCCCTGCCCTCCTGTCGCCTGCCGCCTTCGGGGACTGGCGCGCCCACCAGCTGACAACGCGTGTGAACGGGCAAGTCGTGCAACAGACCGAAACGGCGCTGATGCTCGTCGATGTCGAAACTTTGGTGAGCTATGTCAGCAGCTTCACCGAGCTCCGCCCTGGCGACGTCATCGCAACTGGAACTTGCGCTGGCGTGGGAGAGAAGCGGACGCCGCCACTCTACCTCTTTCCAGGCGATGTGGTGGAAGTCGAAGTCAGCGGCTTGCCGCTGCTGCGAAATCCGGTCATTGCCGAGGCGTGAAGGGAGACACCGGGCCAGCCAGCAACAGATTCACTCCCGATTCACTTCGCCTCCCCAAGGGATTGGACCATGTCTGCAATGCTCAGATCCCTCCTGTTCCTGCTCCTTGCCTTGGCGGCGCCGCTCCATGCCAGGCAGTCAGCGACACCGGCTGCCTCCGCGAAGGCTGGCGCCTACAGCCTTGAGGAAGTCGTCGCTGCTGCCGAGAAGGCATTCGGGAAGGGCAGCGCTGGCATTGCCAAGGCGATCGAGCGCGCCTTCGCCGAAAACGGCCAACCCAACGGCTATGTCGTCGGCCGCGAAGGGGGGGGCGCCTTCGGGCTCGGCATCCGCTATGGCAAGGGAACCCTCCATTCGAAAGTGGAGGGCAGCAGGCAAGTTTACTGGCATGGACCCTCGTTCGGCCCGGACGTCGGTGGCGATGCCTCGACGGTCTTCATCCTCGTCTATGACCTCCATGACACCGAGGAGCTGTTTCGCCGCTATCCTGCCGTCGAAGGCCGGGCCTATTTGATTGGCGGGGTTTCGCTCGGCTACTACCAGCGCGATGCTGTCCGCCTGGTTCCCGTCCGGCTCGGTGCTGGCTGGCGGATCGGCGCCAATGTCGGCTATCTCCACTTTTCGAAGGCCCGGCGTATCCTGCCAGTCTGAAGCGGCTCTTGCGCATGATAGGCTGTCTTGCGCTGCCCGCCCGCGGCCCGCAAAGCGTCAGAACAGATGGGGATGTGCCGAAATACGCTGCCGTTGCTGATCGGCGCTGCTGTGCTCATGACAGCTGCGCCCGCCTCGGCGGCAACAGCCGAAGCAAGTGAGACCAGACGCCCGCTAGTCCCGGCGGATGCAGGAGCGCCGGACATGCCCGCCGCCGAGGACGACGAGCTGGTCAGCTTCGCAGCCGACGAGCTGGTCTATCTGGAGCGCGAGGACCGCGTCATTGCCTCGGGCAATGTCATCCTGCGCCGCGCCGACCAGGTGCTGACTGCCGACCAAATCCTCTGGGACCGGCGTGCGCGCACGGTCGAAGCCATCGGCCAAGTGCGGATCGGCGATTCCCGCGGCAATGTTGCTGTCGCTGATCGATTGACGCTTGGCGATGACTTGCGTGATGGGGCCATCGCAAACCTCCTTGTCGTACTTGCCGATGGCGGCCGCCTTGCCGCGCGGAATGCCAGCCGGATGGGCACGGAGTCCCGGCTCGAGCGGGCCATCTACTCGCCATGCCAAGTGCTCGATGATGCCGGCTGCCCGCAGCAGCCGCTGTGGGCGGTGCGCGCGGTCCGGGTCCGCCATGATTCGGCCGAAGGCCGCGTCCACTACCGCCAGGCGCGGTTCTTGGTCCTTGGCGTGCCCATGATCGGCTTGCCGACCTTCTCCCACCCCGACAGTGCGCTGCGGAACCAGTCCGGCCTCCTGTCACCTGATCTGCGAATCTCGAACGAACTTGGCTTCGAAGTTGCAGTCCCCTACTATTGGGCGATCAGCCCCAATCGTGACCTTACCACCACGGCCCGAATCTATTCGCGCGAAAACCCACTTCTTGATCTCGAGTATCGCCACTTGCTGACAGCTGGTCCGGTCCGTGCCAGGCTTGCTGCCACCTGGTCGGAAGGCCGGGTCTTCAACGAGAATTTCCAAATCATCTCATCCGGACGGGAAGCCTTGCGCGGCTTGGTCGAAGCCAATGGCCGCGTGCAGCATCAGGATGGCTGGGGCTCGACCTTCTCCGCCCGGCTCACCAATGATCGCACCTTTCCTGGCCGCTATGAGCTCACCTACGATACCACCCTCAGGACCACGTTTGCCCTCGAGCGGCAGACAAACACCCTCTACATTGGCGCCCGCGGCTGGTATTTCCAGGATCTCGCGCCTGCAGCGGTTGCAGCCGAGGTCCCGACCGTCCTGCCGCTGCTCGATCTTTCCTGGCGGGCACCTGGTCGCCCGCTTGGCGGGCGGGTGCGAGTGGATGCCAATGCACTGAGCCTGTTCCGCGAAGACGGCCAGGACATGAACCGTGTCCTCGCCCAGGCCCAGTGGGAGCGGCTGTTCACAACAGCGATGGGGCACCGCGTGACTGTCTCTGGCCTCGTTCGCGCTGATGGCTACCATGTGGAGGACAGCGCATTTGCCGACAATCCCGCCTATGCCGGCGCCGATGGTCTCGAGGGCCGGATTGTCCCGCTCATTGCCATCGACTGGCAATGGCCGCTCGTTGGCCCGCTAGGCGCTGGCACCCAGAATCTGACGCCAAGAATCCAGTTCGTTGCTTCCACGTTCAGCGGCAATGACAAGATTCCAAATGAGGACAGCCGCGCAATCGAGCTTGAGGATACCAACCTCTTTGCCTTCAACCGCTTTCCGGGCTTTGACCGGTGGGAAGGGGGAGCGAGGCTCGCCTATGGCCTGTCCTGGGACTGGGCCCGCCCCGGCATCGCGCTCGCCGCCGACATCGGCCAGAGCTTCCGTTTCGCCCCGCAGGCGAGCCCATTCCCGGTTGGAACTGGCCTTGAGGATCGCATGTCTGATATCGTCGGCCGGTTCACGCTCCGGGCTGGGCGGTTTGGGGCGCTCACCCAGCGCATCCGGCTCGACAAGGATGACCTGACCGTCCGGCGCAGCGAACTCGACCTTTCCTTCGGCACCGACCGGACATTTGCGACCATCGGCTATCTTCGCTTCAACCGCGACAGCGCGCTTGAGGACCTGGCTGACCAGGAAGAGCTCAGGTTCGGGACCCAGGTTGCCTTGTTCCGTTACTGGTCGGCCTTTGCCTCCATGATCCTTGACCTGACGTCGAGAGCAGAAGAACCCACCACCGTCAACGATGGCTTCCAGCCTATCCGCCATCGGGTCGGCTTCATCTACACGGATGAATGCTTCGATTTCCGCTTCACTTGGCGCCGCAACTATGTGGACAATTTGAATGCGCCCAGGGGCAACAGCTTTTCCTTCTCCTTCCGGCTGACCAATCTCGGCCGGTAAGGGCCTTGGGCCATGCAGCCGCCGTTCAGTCGCGTGCCGCTATGGAATCTCGGTATCGAGGCCGCTAAGGCCTTGGCATCCTGCGACCCGGCAGCAGGCCGGCCGCGCAGGTTGAACATGAGTCCCAGTCCATGCCCGAGCGCACGCTTGCCCCTTTCCTCTTGCTCCTTGTCATCCTTGCCCTCCCTCTTGGACAAGCCCGTGGTCAGCAGGTGGCAGGCCTGCGCGGCTCCGGCGCCTTTGCGGACCTGCCGGAACTCGTCGTGCTCGGCACGCTCGAGCCCAATGTCCGCAAGGCGACGGCGATCGTGAACGGTGACATCATCACCGACACCGATGTTGACCAGCGCCTCAACCTCGTCCTCGCCGCCAACCAGGGCCGGGTTTCCGCCCAGGAGCGCGATATTCTGAAGGTCCAGGTGCTGCGCAACCTGATCGATGAGAAGCTGCAGATCCAGGCGGCAAGCGAGAATGAAGTCACCGTCTCGGAGGCCGAGGTCGAGCAGGCCTACCAGCGGGTTGCCGCCAATTTCCGCCAGACACCTGAGCAGTTTGCAGCCTTCCTGCGGCAGTCGGGCTCGTCGCCGGCCTCGATCAAGCAGCAAATCCGCGCCGAGCTCGCCTGGTCACGGCTGCTTCGCAAGCGCATCGAGCCCTTCATCAATGTCGGAGAAGAGGAAGTCGCTGCCATCATCCGGAAGCTTGAGGAGTCCAAGGGGAAAGACGAGTATCGGGTGGGCGAAATCTTCCTCTCCGCCAGCCCGGACGAGATGCCGCGCGCCCTCGCGGATGCGAGCCGCATGGTCCAGGCAATCCGCGCGGGTGCAAGCTTCGTTGCCTATGCCCGCCAGTTCTCGGAAGCCTCGACAGCAGCCGTCGGCGGCGACCTCGGCTGGGTCCGTGCTGAGCAGCTCTCTCCAGAGCTTGCCGAAGTCATCCAGCGCATGCCGCGCGGCACCATTTCCGATCCCATTGCCGTCCCGGGCGGTGTTGCTGTCCTCGCCCTTATCGACAAGCGCCAGATTCTTGCTGCCAATCCGGCGGATGCGATCCTTTCCATGAAGCAGATCACCGTCGCCCTTCCCGAAGGCACGACCGAAGCCCGGGCGCGCCAGCTCGCCGACCAGATCCAGTCGCGCACGCGGTCCATGGGCGGCTGTGGCCGGGTGGAAGCAGTTGCAGCGGAAATCGGCGGCTCGGTTGTCGCCAACGACAGCATCCGCCTCGGGGATCTGCCCGGGCCGCTCCAGGATATCGTTGGCAAGCTGCCGGTCGGCGGGGCGACGCCCGTGTTCGGCTCGCAGCGCGACGGGCTTCGCGTCCTCGTCCTGTGCGGCCGGGACGACCCGAGCGCGAATTCGGGAACGCCCTCGTTCGACGCCATCTACGCCCAGATGAACGACGAGCGGGTCAACAGCGCGGCCCGGCGCTATCTCCGGGACCTGCGGCGCGACGCCGTCGTGGACTACCGTTGATAAACGCTGCCCCGGGAGCGCTTGCAGTGCCGGCAGTGCCGCCGGGCGGCTTGGTGCCCGAAGAGGCCGACGCGCGGACTAAGCTGCCGCCACTTGCCGTTGCCCTGGGCGATCCGGCCGGGATCGGGCCCGAAGTCATCGCCAAGGCTTGGGCCATGCGCGAGGCGCTCGGGCTCGACCCCTTCTTCGCCATTGGGGACCGGCGCTCGCTCGAGGCCGTCTCATCGGTTCCGGTTGCAACCCTTACGCGTCCGCAGGATGCGCTTGGCCTGTTCGATGCGGCACTGCCGCTGCTCCAGGTCGATGACCCGGGCGAAATCGAGCCGGGGCGACCCAACCTCGCCGGTGCCCGCTGTGCGCTTGATTCGCTCGAACTCGCCGTCGGCCTTGCCCGCGCCGGGATCGCCTCGGGCCTGGTCACTGCCCCTGTCGCCAAAAGCCAGCTCTATGCCATCGGCTTCCAGCATCCCGGCCAGACCGAGTTCATCGCCGAGCGCTGCGGAGTTGCTGCCAGCAATGTTGCCATGATGATGGTCGGGCCGGATCTGCGCACAGTGCCGGTGACGATCCACATCCCGCTCGCCGAGGTCCCGCAAGCGCTCACCACCGATCTCATCCTCGCTCGCGCTCGCACCACGGCACGGGGCCTTGTGCGCGATTTTGGCATTGCAACGCCCCGCCTCGCCATTGCCGGGCTCAACCCCCACGCAAGCGAGGGTGGCGCCATGGGCAGCGAGGAAGCCCGGATTATCGGCCCCGCAATTGTCCAGCTGCAGAGCGAAGGCCTTGATGTGACCGGCCCCCACGCACCGGACTCGCTGTTCCACGCCGCTGCCCGGCCGCGCTACGATGCCGTCATCTGCATGTACCATGACCAGGCGCTCATCCCGCTCAAGACCCTCTATTTCGACGAGGGCGTGAACATGACGCTTGGGCTTCCGATCCTGCGCACGGCGCCCGACCATGGCACGGCCTTTGCGATTGCAGGCAAGGATCTTGCCTCGCCGCGGGCGATGATCGCTGCCATTCGCCTAGCCGGGCAATGCGCCCGGTTGCGTGCCTCGGCGGCGTGACGGTCGCTGCGCCGCCGGGCCTTGCTGCGCTCGCAGAGCGGATTGCCGCCCTGCCGCCCTTGCGCGAGGCGATTGCGGCTGCGGGTCTTCGCGCCGAGAAGGCGCTCGGGCAGAATTTCCTTCTCGATCGCAACCTTCTCGACCGCATTGCGGCCCTCGTGCCGCTGTTGCCCGGTGAGACCGTCTATGAAGTCGGCCCTGGGCCTGGCGGGCTCACGCGCGCCCTGCTTAAGGCGGGCGCTAGGGTGGTCGCTGTTGAGTGTGATCGCCGGGCAGTCGCTGCGCTCGCGCCGCTGCTCGCTGTCGCCGATGGCAGGCTTTCTCTGCTCGAAGCTGACGCCCTTGCCGTCGATGAGGCTGCAATTGCTGGCACTGGCGCCCATATTGCTGCCAACCTCCCCTACAATATTGCAACGCCGCTCGTTGCGCGCTGGCTCGCTGCCGAGCCCTGGCCGCCCTGGTGGCGCTCGGCAACGCTCATGTTCCAGCGCGAAGTGGCCGAGCGGATTGTCGCCGCACCCGGGTCCAGGGCCTACGGCCGTCTGTCGGTGCTCGCTGGCTTCCGCGCGCGCGCGCGCATCCGGATGCAGCTTCCGCCCCGCGCCTTCACGCCTTCGCCCGCCGTTGACAGCGCCGTCGTCCAGCTTCTGCCCGCGCCGCCACCCCTTGCAGTGCCGCTTGCTCGGCTGGAGGCCGTCACCGCCCTTGCCTTCGGCCAGCGGCGCAAGATGTTGCGCCAGTCCTTGAAGGTCGTGCTCGACGCCGTTGAGCAGGCCGGGATTGATCCCACGCGTCGCGCTGAGACCCTGTCCCCATCCGAATTTGCAGCGATTGCCGCACGGGCAGACCCGGCCCGACTCGGCCTTTCGACCCTGACAGCCGGCTGCTAGGGGAGGCTCTGTGTCGCCGATCCTCGTCTTCGACCGCTACCTCCTGCGGCTTATCTTGGCACCGCTGTTTGGCACGCTCATCCTTGCTGCAATGCTTCTCCTCCTTGAGAAGATGCTCAATCTTTTCAACTTCGTCATCAACGAAGGCGGCCCAGTCTCGGTGGTCTGGCGCATGCTCGGCAATCTCGTTCCCGAATATCTTGGTCTTGGCATCCCGATCGGGGTCATGCTCGGGATCCTGCTTGCCTTCCGCCGGCTGGCGCTTTCCTCCGAACTCGATGCGATGCGCGCAGTCGGCCTCTCCTATGGCCGGATGCTCCGGGTTCCCTTCCTCATCGCCGGCGTCTTCGCTGTCATCAACTTCGGCATTGTCGGATTCCTCCAGCCGCTCGCCCGCTATAATTACGAGGAGCTCCGCTATGAGCTCCGCAGTGGTGCGCTCGGCGCCAGCATCCGCGTTGGCGAGTTCGCGACCTTTGGCAAGTCGGTCACTCTTCGCGTTGAAGAAAGCCAGGACGGCGGGCGCAACTTGAAGGGCATTTTCTTGCGCACAACCAACGCGCAGGGCCAGTCGCTGGCCGCGACGGCTGCGACGGGTCAGTTCCTCCGCTCAGACGATCCTGACATCATCCTGCTGCGCCTGCGAAATGGCACCCTCGTCCACGAGCCAGGCGGCGACCAGCCGCCGCGGCTCCTCGCCTTTGCCCAGCATGACCTTCCCATCAACCTGCCGCCGATGACTCAGTTCCGCGCCCGCGGCGATGGCAGCCTGGAGCTCTCCATCCCCGAGCTCGTGCAAACCGCGAGCGATCCGGCTGCGCCAGCTGGGTCGCGCCAGCAGGCTGCCGCCACGCTCCACCGCCGCCTCATTCAGTGCGTGGTGCTCTTCGTCCTGCCGTTCCTTGCCGTTGCGCTTGCCGTGCCGCCCAAGCGCAGCACGTCGGCGCTCGGAGTCTTCCTCTCCGTCGTCATCCTGGTCAGCTACCACAAGTTCACGGAATATGGCGAACGGATGGCGGGAATCGGCCGGGTTGATCCCCTGCTTGCCCAGTGGGTCCCCTTCGCTTTGTTCACGGGCCTTTGTCTTTGGGTCTATCATGTGCTCGCCCACCGGCCCGGCGGCCAGCCGATCGGCGCGCTCGACCGCTGGTTTGCTAACTTTGCCAAATGGCTGGGAGGCCTTATGGGCAAGCGCCGCCGCCTCCTTGATGATGTCCCGGTTCCGGCTGGCTGATGGCATCGCTCACGGCCAGCCAGCTCCCGCCATCGCGGCTTTTCCCGTCGCCGACGCTTGCCCGCTACACGGCGCGCATGTTCCTCATCCGCACGCTCGCCTTCCTCGCCGGCCTCGTCGTCATCCTCCAGACACTCGATCTCCTGGGGGAGTCGAGCCGGATCCTCGCAGTCGAAGGCAATGGCGAGGCTGAGCTCTGGCGCTATGTCCGCCTGCGCGTGCCCCAGCTCATCGCCCTGTTCCTGCCCTTTTCAGTGCTGCTCGCCACTCTCCTTACCTTCATCACCTTGAACCAGAACAGCGAGGTGGTCATTCTGAAGGCATCGGGTCTGTCGGCACACCAGATCCTCGCGCCACTGGTGCTTGCCGGTCTCCTCGTCACGGGCTTGAGCTTCGCCTTCAACGAATTGGTGCTAACCCACGCCCAGGCCCGTTTCGATCCCTGGAAGGCCGCTGAATATCGTCCAGTTGCACACAATGGCCGAGCAGCAGGCGACATCTGGGTGCGCAGCGGCTCTGATCTCCTGCGCGCCGGCCGGGTTGAGGGAAGTGGCGCGTCCATCCGGATCCGGGATGTGACTGTCTTCGACCGAGAGGTCGACCGGCTTGTCGCCCGGATCGAGGCTGAGGCTGCCGATCCTGTCCCTGGCGGCTGGCGTCTCCGCGATGGCAGGAGATTCGATGTTGCAACAGCAACCGAAACCCCGTTCGCAACCCTTGACCTGCCACTTGCCGCCACGCCTGACCAGTTCACCACCGTCAACATCAACCCCAAGCACACCCCCTTCTGGCACTTGCTTCCCGCCATCCGGGCGCTTGATGCTGCTGGCAAGCCAACGGATCGCCTGCGCGCCGAACTCCATCACAAGGTCTCCGGCCCCCTGTCGGCAGCGCTCATGCCGCTGCTGGGTGCTGTTGCCGCCTTCGGGCTGGCGCGCTCCGGCAAGCTCTTCTTGCGCGCCGTCATCGGGCTTGCGCTCGGCTTCCTCTATTTCGTCGCGGACAATTTCGCCATGGCCATGGCCGATTTCGGCAATCTCCCGCCTGTCGCTGCCGCCTGGGCGCCTTTTCTCCTCTTCCTGCTCATCGGCGAGAGTGTGCTATTCCGGACCGAGGAATAACCCGATTTCTGCCGCATTGCAGCGATAGCGTGGGGGCAAAATGAGGAGCAGTGTCGTGACCAAGCCCGTCCTGCGGCGCCCGGGGATCTGGAGCCGCGCCCACTATCTAGACCGCATGAGCTTCCGCGAGCTGGTTGTCGCCTATTTCCAATATTATGCAATCCAGGCCTATCTGCTTCTCGCCGCTGCGGCGCTTGGAGCGGCAACCCTGGTGCCGCCGACGCTTGGCGAAGCGGTGGCAGCAGCGCTGGCGGCCGTCCTCATCTACCCGCTCGCCTGGTATCTCATCCACCGGTTCATCCTGCATGGAAGCTGGATGCTCCGCATCCCCCAGCTGGCGAAGACCTGGAAGCGGATCCACTATGATCACCACCAGGATCCCAATCATCTCGAAGTGCTGTTCGGCGCTCTCCACACCACGCTGCCGACGATCGCGCTCGCGACAGCACCGCTTGGCTATCTCATCGGCAGCGCCGGCGGCGCGCTGGTCGCCTTTGCTGCCGGTCTCTTCATCACCTGCTTCTACGAGTTCGCCCACTGCATCCAGCACCTCTCCTACAAGCCCCGCCACCCCTGGCTTGCCGAGATGAAGCGCCGGCACATGGCGCATCACTTCCATGATGAGACCGGCAATTTCGGAATCGTGAGCTTCTGGCCTGACCGGCTGTTTGGCACCCTCTATGAACGGCAGGATCGGCCCGCCAAGTCTCCAACTGTGTTCAACCTGGGCTATACCGAAGATGTCGCTGCGCGCTATCCGTGGGTCGCAGCGCTGTCCGGAGGTGTCGCGAAGGGCCATCCGCGCCGGCGCACGTCACCTGCAGCACCTGCGAATGATGACTCTCTGACCGCCGACGCCGCCTGACTGCAGTGGACGTGTTGATTGCGCCGGCGGCAGGCCGCGCCGACCTTGCCGCCTTCGTCGACCTTCTGTGGCGCGTCTACGCAAGAGATCCGCACTGGGTGCCACCGCTCCGGCGCGATGCGCTCGCCCTCATCTCGGGCGCTCGCACCAATCCCTATTTCGGCCATGCCGAAGTCCAGTGCTTCCTGGCCCGCCGGCAGGGACGGGTCGTCGGCCGCATTGCTGCCCACATCGATCAGCTCGTGCTCGCGCGCCGGCCCGGGCTCGGGCTCTGGGGCCTGTTCGAAGTCGCCGATGACGACCAAGAGGTCGGCCTCGCGCTCATCAAGGCTGCAGAAGACTGGCTCCGGACCCGCGGCATGGTGCGCGCCCAGGGGCCAATGAGCCTTTCCATCTGGGACGAACCCGGTCTCCTCGTTGCCGGCTTTGACCGCCCGCCGGCCGTCATGATGGGCCATCATCGCCCCTCCTACGAGAATATGCTCACGTCTGCTGGCTATGCCAAAGTGAAGGACCTCCACGCTTGGGAGCTTGATATTGCAAAACCCTTCCCCGAGCTCATCCAGCGTATCATCGCTGCCGGCGAGCGCAATCCGAAGATCCGGGTGCGCGAGGCGGATGCCCGCCGCTTCGACTCCGAAGCGAGGCTCGTGCTCGGGATCTTGAACGAGGCCTGGTCCGACAATTGGGGCTTCGTGCCGCTGACCGATGCCGAGATCGCCCATGCCGCGAAGAAGCTCCGGCCGGTCATGTTCCCTGATCTCATCCGTATCGCCGAAGTGGAGGGCGAACCCGTTGCCTTCATGCTTACTCTGCCCGATGTGAATGAGCTCACGCGTGACCTTGATGGCCGGCTCTTTCCCTTCGGCTGGGCAAAGCTTCTCTGGCGGCTGCGCAGACCGAAGGTCAGGCGCATGCGGGTGCCGCTCATGGGGGTCCGGAAGCATCTCCAGGGCACCCGCATGGCGTCGCTGCTTGCCTTCATGATGATCGAATACACGCGCCGCGCGTCCGTTGCGCGCTATGGCGCCCACCGCGGTGAGATCGGCTGGATTCTCGAGGACAATGAGCCCATGCGCTCGATCGCCAAAGCCATCGATGCCGAGATCACCCGCACCTACAGGATTTACGAGCGCAACCTATAGCTCCACCCACACCGGGACATGGTCGGACGCCTTCTCGAGGGCGCGGACCTCGCGGTCGATGCCAGCCTCCACCATCCGGTCGGCCGCCGCGGGCGAGAGCAGCAGGTGATCGATGCGCAAGCCCCAGTTCTTCGCCCAGGCACCGCCCTGATAGTCCCAGAAGGTGTAAAGCGTCGCGTCGGGGAAGCGGGTGCGGATTGCCTCCGTCCAGCCCTGGGCCAAAATCCGCCGGAAGGCCGCGCGCGACTCGGGCTGGCACAGGGCATCGTCGGCCATCAGGTCGGGCCGGGCGACATCAGCGTCCGTTGGGCAGACATTCCAGTCCCCTGCCAGCACCACTGGCGCTTCGGTTGCAAGCAACGCGCGCGCCCGCGCCTCCAGTCGCTCCATCCACGAAAGCTTGTAGGTGAACTTGGGGCCGGGCAGGGGATTGCCATTGGGAAGATAGAGGCAGGCGAGCCGGATGCCGCCAACGGTCGCCTCGATGCAACGCGCCTCCGCATCCGTCGGGTCGCCCGGAAGCCCGCGGACCACGTCGAAAAGCGGCAACCGCGACAGGAGCGCGACGCCATTGAACCCCTTCTGGCCATGGGTTTCGACTTGCCAGCCGCGGTCCTCGAAGACGGCCCGCGGAAAGCGCGCATCCTCGCACTTGATCTCCTGTAAGCCCACGACATCGGGCTTCGCTTCCTCCAGCCATTCGAGGAGGCGGGGCAGGCGCGCGGCAATCCCGTTGATATTGAAGCTTGCAAGCCTCACACGGAGAAGCTGGTGCCACAACCGCAGGAGGAAGCGGCGTTCGGGTTCTTGACCTGGAAGGCAGCCCCTCCCAGTGACTCGACATAATCGATGAGACTCCCCTCGATAAAGGGGAGCGAGTCGGGGTCGATCACCAGGGCCACACCATCGGTCTCGGCCACGAAATCGTCCGCAGCCCGGTCCTCGGCCAGGCCGAAGCGATACTGGAAGCCAGCGCAACCTCCGCCTTCGACCGAAAGCCGCAGGAGAGGTCTCTTGCCCTGCTTCTCGGCAATCTGCCGCACGCGAAGGGCAGCACGGGGAGAAAGTGCGATCATGCCACCAACCTAGGATGTCGGCACGCGTCCGGGAAGCCCCTCAGCGTGCCTCGATCGGCACATAGTCCCGGCGCGGCGAGCCAATGTAGAGCTGGCGCGGCCGGCCGATCTTCTGCTCGGGATCGCCGATCATCTCGTTCCACTGCGCCACCCAGCCAACGGTGCGGGCCAGCGCGAACAGGGCCGTGAACATCGAGGTCGGAAAACCGATCGCAGAGAGGATAATGCCAGAGTAGAAGTCTACATTCGGGTAAAGCTTCTTTTCGATGAAATATTCATCTGAAAGGGCGATGCGCTCAAGCTCACGCGCCACGTCAAAAATAGGGTCCTGCACGTTCAGCTTGTCAAGCACTTCCTTGGCAGTCTCCATCATCACCTTCGCCCGGGGATCATAGTTCTTATACACCCGATGACCGAAGCCCATCAGCCGGAACGGATCGTCCTTGTCCTTCGCGCGGGCGATGAACTGCGGGATTCGCTCTGGCCGGCCGATTGCGCGCAACATGTTGAGCGCAGCCTCGTTCGCGCCCCCATGGGCCGGGCCCCACAGGCAGGCGATTCCGGCGGCAACGCAGGCGAAGGGATTGGCACCCGAAGAGGAGGCAAGCCTGACAGTCGAAGTCGAGGCATTCTGCTCATGGTCGGCATGGAGCGTAAAGATCCGGTCGAGCGCACGTTCGATAACCGGATCGACAACATAGGGCTCGGCCGGAACCGCGAATGTCATCCGCAAGAAATTGCCGGTATAGGAGAGAGAATTGTCCGGATAGATGAAGGGCTGACCAACCGAGTATTTGTAGGCCATAGCGGCAATCGTTGGCATTTTGGCGATCAGCCGATGGCTCGCGATCATCCGCTGCTTGGGATCCTCAATGTCGGTGGAATCATGATAGAAGGCGGAAAGTGCACCGACCACGCCACACATAATGGCCATCGGGTGGGCGTCGCGCCGGAACCCGCGGTAGAAGTTCATCAGCTGCTCATGCACCATCGTGTGGCGGGTGATGGTATAGACGAAGCGGTCGAGCTCGTCCTTTGTTGGCAGCTCGCCTTCGGTCAGGAGATAGGCGACTTCCATGAAGCTTGAATGCTCGGCGAGCTGCTCGATCGGATAGCCTCGGTAAAGGAGCGTTCCGGCATCGCCATCGATGTAGGTGATGCCGCTGGCGCAAGCCGCAGTCGAAGTGAAACCGGGATCATAGGTGAAGACATCAGCCTGGCCATAGAGCTTGCGGATATCAACCACATCGGGGCCGATCGAGCCGGAGAGGACCGGAAGCTCGTGGGTCCCGTGCGGCAGTTCCAGCCGTGCCATGCGTGTCATGCCGCCCTCCGCCACCTTGTGCATCACTTCATCCTTCCTCCCGATCGCACGCCTCGGCAAGGCGCGCGAGGCTTTCATCGCGCCCGAGGAGCTCGAGGATCCCGAACACCGACGGCGAGACCGTGGTTCCAGTCAAGGCCGCGCGAATGGGCGCAGCGACCTTCCCAAGCCCCACTCCGGACGCCTCGGCCACGGCTCTTGCCGCCGCCTCAAGCCCGGAGCGCTCCCACTCGACAAGGCTGGCAAAGGAGTCCACCACCCGTCGCAGGAGCTCACGCGCCGGCAAGTCTAGCAACGTTGCTGCGGCTGCGTCCATGGAAATGGGCCGCGTTTGAAAAAGATAGGCAGTCGAGGCCGCCAACCCATTGAGATCCTTCGCCCGGAGTTTGAGCTCGGGCATGCTGCGAAGCAGCAGATCCTGCTCATGTGCGGTCAGCGCGCGGCCGAGCTCCAACGCAATCCTGGGGGTGACCAGAGTCGCCAGCCGGCTGTCGTCCGCTTGCCGAAGATAATGGGCGTTGACGCTTTCGAGCTTTGCCATGTCGAACCGGGCTGGCGAGCGGCCGATGCCGTCAAGGTCAAAGAGCGCAATTGCCTCGGCGCGCGAGAGGAGCTCGGCATCGCCATGCGCCCAGCCCAGCCGCAGCAGATAATTCTCGAGCGCTTCCGGGAGAATGCCTTTTGCGTCGCGCCATGTTTCTACCCCCACGGCGCCGTGGCGCTTCGAGAGCTTGGCGCCGTCTGGCCCGTGGATCATCGGCACATGGGCATAGACGGGCTCTGGCCAGCCAAGCGCCCGGATGAGTGCGAGCTGGCGATGGGTATTGGAGAGATGATCATCCCCGCGGATGACATGGGTCACTCCCATGTCATGGTCATCGACCACAACCGAGAGCATGTAGGTTGGCGTTCCGTCCGAGCGCAGCAGGATGAAGTCGTCGAGCTCCTCGGCCCTGACCGTCACTGGGCCCTGCACCCGGTCATGGACCGTGATCTCGCCTTCCAACGGTGCCTTCAGCCGCACGGCGTAGGGCTGGTCGGCTGGCCAGTCGGTCCGGTCGCGCCAGCGCCGGTCATAATGGGGCGGCCGGCCCTCGGCGCGAGCGGCCGCGCGCATCGCCTCCAGTTCTTCCGGCGTTGCATAGCAGCGGTAGGCCCGTCCGGCCGCCAGGAGCGCCTTTGCCACTTCGACATGGCGCCCAGCCCGTTCCGACTGGAAGACCACCGGCCGGTCTGGCGCCAGGTCAAGCCAGGCGAGGGAGTCGAGAATGGCGTCGATTGCGGCCTTGGTCGAGCGCGCCCGGTCTGTATCCTCGATCCGGAGCAGGAAGGTGCCGCCATGGTGACGTGCGAAGAGATAGTTGAATAGGGCTGTCCGCGCCCCGCCGATGTGGAGATAGCCAGTGGGGGAGGGCGCAAAGCGGACAACCGGTGGGCGTAGGTCCGAATAGAGCGGCGCCTCGCTTGCAACCATGGGAAATCCGTCCGATGAAGCCTCGTGGGTCGGCCAACCGCGAGGGAGTGCGCGTGGCAACCCTTGTCGAGCGCCTGTCGCAGAAATCTTGGGGTGCGCCAAGCGCCATCGCCACCCGACCATGGTCGGTCTTGCCCTTCATCGAGGCCGAGCGGGCGCAATGGCCGCTCTTCATTCCTGTTGCGCTTGGGGCCGGGGTTGCCGCCTGGTTCCTCCTGCCGCTTGTTGGGCAGCGGCAGGCGGCGCTTCTCTTCGGCCTCGCCCTTGCGCTTGCCGGTCTTGTGGCAAGCGGTCTAATCCGCAGGCTTCTGGTCGGTGCGGGCCTCTTGTTTGCAACTGGCCTCGTGGTTGCCGAGCTTCGCAGCCTCTCGGTCGCAGCGCCCGTCCTCCACCATCGCCTCGCAGCCGGGGAAGTTGCCGGCGTGATCGAGGAGATGACGCCTCGTCGCGGCGGGGCAGCTGTCGAGCTTCGCCTGCGCCGCGCCGACGGGATCCGCCTCGCAGTCACCCTGCCGATCCCGGTGCCGCCGTTCCTCGCGCCTGGCGCCGAAATCGCAGTCGAGGCCGCGTTCGAGCCCCGGCGCGGGCCGACGCTCCCGGGCGGCTTTGACCCAGCGCGCCGGGCCTGGTTTGAAGGCGTCAGTGCGAGCGGCCGCGCCACCGGCCCGCCACGCCTCATCGCACCGGCGCCCCTGGGCACGGGGCATCTGCTCACCAAAACGCGCACCCGGATCGACCGCTTCCTTGCCGAAAGCCTCGGCAAGGAGCAGGGCGCCATCGCTGCAGCGCTGGTCACCGGCCGCCAGGGCGCAATCCCGGAAGAGCTGAGACGCGCAATGCAAATTGCTGGCCTTGCCCATCTGCTGACAGTCTCTGGGTTCCACATCGGCGTCGTTGCCGGCGCTGCCTTCCTCTTTGCGCGCCGGCTCCTTGCCTTGACGCCTGCGGCCCGCAGCCGCTCGCTGCGGCTGCCTACTGCCGCCTTTGCCATCACGGCAGCCTGGGTCTATGTTGCCATCTCCGGCGCCGAGGTTCCGGCCATCCGCGCTGGCGTGACTGTCAGCCTCGTTCTCTTCGCGCTCAGCCTCGGTCGTGATCCCTTCTCGCTTCGGCTGATTGCCTTTGCTGCCACCGTCATCCTGCTCCTTCGGCCCGAGTCGCTGGTCTCAGCGAGCTTCCAGCTCAGTTTCGCTGCCGTCACCGCCTTGGTCCTTTTCACGAACTCCGCCTTCTTTCGACGCTGGCTTGCTCCTGCCGCAGATGCTGGACTTCTGCGGGCGGCGAAGTGGGTCGGGGCCATGCTCTTGTCCTCCCTCGTTGCCGAACTGGTGCTCACCCCCATTGCTGCTGCCCATTTCGGCCGTGCCGGGGTCTATGGCGTTGCTGCCAACATGCTAGCCATTCCACTTACGAGCCTCCTCGTCATGCCGCTCCTTGCCCTCCACCTGCTGCTCGGCACCTTGGGGCTCGCTGCCCTCTCAGCGCCGCTGGTGGGTGGGAGCATCGGCATCCTCGCGCAGATCGCAACCGAAGTTGCCGCACTTCCCGGAAGCAGTGTCGAAGTCGCCCGCATCGGGTCTCTCCCCTTCGGCCTCGCCGTCGCCGGTGCACTGCTTGCCTTCCTGCTTGCAGGGCCATTGCGCTGGCTCGGGGTTCCGCTCCTCGTTGCGGCACCGCTCATCCATTTCGCCCAGCCAAAGCCCAACCTCTTCGTCAGTCACGACGCCCGCCAGATCGGCCTTCTCGCATCAGACCAGACCCTCCATCTCGGCCGGGGCACGGGCAAGAGCTTTACGGCCCGCACCTGGGCGGAGGCGGCCGCAGCTCCCGCCGTCCGTCCGCTCAGTGCCTGGCCAGGTGCCCGCTGCGGCGACTTTGGCTGCCTCGTCGAAGCGCGGCCTGGCGTCATGCTCCTCTTCGTTGTCACTGACGAGGCGGCCGATCCTGCCCTCTTTTCCTGGTGCAGCCGTGCCGATCTCGTCATCGGCCACAGGCTGCCCCCCGGCTGCCAGCCACGCTGGCGCGCAATCGACCGGGACTCCCTCGTCCGCTCCGGCGCGCTTGCCATCCACCTTGAAGGCCGCCGAATCCACGCCCAGGCCGATGTCGCAGGCGATCATCCCTGGAGCCCGGCGGCCCTTCCGGGAGTGCAGAAAACCCTGCTAGGGACGGTGAGATGGACCGAGCCGCTGGCCGAATAGACAGGCCCGTCGAATCGCTGGACAGAGCTTCTGCAGCCGCCGAGGCAGCTCGGCTCTCCGCTGCCATCCGGCGTGCAAACCAAGCCTATTATCAAGAGGATGCGCCGGAAGTCTCGGACGCTTGCTATGATGCGATGCTCGCCCGTCTGCAAGCGATCGAAGCCCGCTTCCCGGAGCTTGCCGCAGCCGACAGCCCAACCCGCCAGGTCGGGGCCGCGCCTTCGGAAGGGTTTGCGAGGCTCGTCCACGCGCGGCCGATGCTGAGCCTTGATAACGCCATGTCGGAAGGCGAAGTCCGGGACTTTGCCGCGCGCGTCCGGCGCTTCCTGTCGCTTGCCCCAGATTGCCCCCTGCCGCTCACCGCCGAAGCCAAGATCGACGGCCTCTCCTTGTCCCTTCGCTACGAAGGGGGCGCTCTCGTCTCCGCAGCAACCCGCGGCGATGGCGCAACCGGCGAGGATGTCACGGAGAATGCGAAGACCATTGCCGACATCCCTCAGAGGCTCCCCGCAGGCGCGCCAGCCATCCTCGAGGTGCGCGGCGAAATCTATTCAACCTGGGCCGATTTTGCCGCCCTCAATGCCGCCCAGGAGGCCGCCGGTGAGAGGGTTTTCGCCAACCCCCGCAATGCCGCGGCAGGCTCGCTCCGCCAGCTTGACCCGCGCGTGACGGCAAGCCGCCCGCTGCGCTTCCTCGCCCATGGCTGGGGCGAGCTTTCGCAGCCGCTCGCCGAAACCCAGTATGAGAGCATGATGGCACTCTGTGCCCTCGGCTTTCCGGTCTCCGATACGCTTGTGCGGGTCGAAGGCGAGGAGGAGGCCCTCAAGCACTGGGCGCATCTTCTTGCCTTGCGGCCGAGCCTCGGCTTCGACATCGACGGTGTTGTCTACAAGGTCGACCAGCTTGACTGGCAGGAGCGGCTCGGATTTGTCGCCCGCAGTCCGCGCTGGGCGATCGCCCACAAGTTTCCCCCTGAACAGGCGCTCACCCGCCTGCTTGCCATCGACATCCAAGTCGGCCGCACGGGCGCCCTCACGCCCGTCGCCCGGCTTGCTCCCGTCTCGGTCGGCGGCGTGGTCGTCACCAACGCAACGCTCCACAACGAAGACGAAATCTCCCGCAAGGATATCCGGGTCGGCGATTTGGTGCTGGTCCAGCGTGCTGGCGACGTCATTCCTCAGCTGCTCGGCCACCGCACGCCCGCAGCCGAGCATGCGGCCCTCCCGCCATTCACCTTCCCAGACCATTGCCCCGAATGCGGCAGCCTGGCAGCGCGGGAGGCGGGAGAGGTCGTCCGGCGCTGCACTGGCGGCCTGACTTGCCCCGCTCAGCGGATCGAGCGCCTCAAGCATTTCGTCTCCCGTCGTGCAATGGACATCGAGGGATTGGGTGGTGAGCGCCTTGTCCAGTTCGCCGAGCAAGGCTTGGTCGCAGGCCCTGCTGACCTCTACGGCCTTCGCGAGCGCGAAGGGGAGCTTGCCGCGCTCCCTGGCTGGGGCGCGCAATCCACGGCGCGGCTGCTTGCGGCAATCGACAAGCGCCGGCGAGTCGGCCTCGACCGCTTCCTCTTTTCGCTCGGCATCCGCCATGTCGGCGAAGTGACCGCCCGCGATCTCGCCCGCGCCTGCGGGGACTGGCCCTCGCTTGCCCGGCTTCTCGACAGCCTGGTCGCCCATGCGCCGCCGCCGCTTGCAGGCGAGACTCCAGAGCGTCATGAGAGGCGCCTTGGCGCTGAACGCGCTGCGCTCGTCGGCGTCGCCGGAGTGGGGCCGGAAGTCGCCAATGCGCTCCGGGAGTTCTGGGCCGAACCGCACAACCGGGAGACAGTTGCGTCGCTCCTGTCCCATATCAGCGTTGAGCCGGTCCGGCTGGAGGCGCGAGCATCCCCCGTCGCTGGCAAGACCCTCGTCTTCACGGGCACGCTTGCGACCATGAGCCGTGATGAGGCTCGCGCTGCCGCCGAGCGGCTGGGTGCCCGCGTTGCTGCCAGTGTGTCCGCAAAGACCGACCTCGTCGTCGCCGGGCGCGATGCCGGCACGAAGCTCCGCAAGGCAGAAGAGCTAGGCGTGGCCGTCATCGACGAGACGGCATGGCGGGACTTGCTCGCTGCGAGCTAGGCATGCATCTCCTGCATGGAAAACATGAAAATGAATGAGATGAAACATGATGGATTCACTCCCATATCGCGCGCCGAGAAAGGAGTGAGTCCATGTCGCAACAGACTCGTATTCCTGACCAGCCGGACCTGCGGGTGTGGGATCCGACCGGTCTCGAGCGGCGTCTGCGTCGCCAGCGTCGAGTCAGATTGACTCTGCCGAGCGCAGGCCTGCCTGATTTCCACGCCTGGCGGCCCTGACAGCTGCAGCCGGTCCCCTCGCTCGCCCGCCACGGCGAGCGAGGAGGAGGACCGGCCACTCGCCGGCAGTTCGTGCCACCAGCCGGAAGCCTTGGCCGCAATAGGCGGCTTCGATGGCCCTGCGCTGCGATTGCAGCAGCCCGGCAAGCACCAGTTGTCCGCCCGGCCGAATCGCCTGCGCCAGCGCGCCAGCAAGCGCCAGCAGGGGCGGGGCGAGAATATTCGCCAGCACGAGATCGAAGGGGGCGGCCGCCCGCAGCTGGGCGATATCAAGGCCAGAGGCGACTGCAAAGCGCACGCCAGCCGCTCGGTTAGAGCGGGCGTTGGCGCGCGCTACCCGGATGGCCCTTGGGTCGATGTCGCTTGCCCACACGCGCGCCCGCCGGTCTCCTCGGGCGGCAGCGATGGCAAGGATTGCAGTCCCCGTGCCGAGGTCGAGCACGCGGCCCAGCCGCCCGTGGCGACAGAGCCGGTCGAGCATGAGGAGGCACCCTCTGGTCGTTGCGTGCTGGCCGGTCCCAAAGGCCAGGCCAGGGCCGATTTCGAGCCCGATCCGGCCTGGCTTGCTTGCCCTCGCATCCGCTGCCACACGAAACCGGCCGGCCTCGACCGGGGCGAGCCCGTCCTGCGACAGCGTCACCCAGTCGCAGTCAGGCAACGCCTCGGTCTGCGCCGGGCCAGCCGCAAGCGCGCCTAGCAGGGCGCGCATATCCGCGGACGGCGCACCTTCAGTGTAGAGCCGAAGCTCCCAACCCTCTTCTGTTTCGCTTGCCACCAGCACTGGCGGCGGATCGGCGCCCGCAAACGGATCTTCAAGTGCAAGAGCTGCTTCGGCCTGAGCGCGCGAGCAGCTGATGCGGGTCAGGAAGCTCGTCATCAAAGCCGTGCCGCAATTGCGGCAATGGCGGCAGCCTCGCGTGCTGCAAAACCGCCACCGATCCGCATTGGCCCGATACCCCTGGCATCGAATTCGGCTTCGATGAGGGCATGAAATCGCGCACGTGTATCTGGGTCTGCGAACATCCGCACCGGGTCGGGCACGAAGGGCACATCCGGGAGCAGGAGCAAGTGCAGGTCTGCCGCTGAGGGTATCGCGGCAAGGGTGGGGTCCCGGTGACCGAAAAGCATCGTCGCCCAAGCGGTCGTCATGACGATGTCGGTATCCTCAACCAGGATCGGTGGGTTCGCGGCTTTCGCGTCTTCCGCCCGCTGGCGATGCCCAGCTGCAATCGCGTAATGGTCGCAAAGGGTCAGCGGCCGATCGAGCGCCTCGGTATAGGCGCGGCCAAACTCCGGCACCCACACGCCCCCGAAACGCTCGGCAAGCCGTGCTGCAAGCCGTGTCTTGCCAACGGACTCAACTCCAGAGAGCACCACGCTCAGCACGGCCTTGCCCCCGGGCGGGGCTTGCAGGAGCAAACGGCAGGGCTAGGAAAGCGGTATGGCGACACGGTCCGCCCCTGGGGAGGGAAGGGAACTCCTGTCAACGCACGACCCGGCAGGCGAGGCCGGCCGCGCTGCACTCGAGGCCCTGCTCGCAGATGCGCTCGAGAGGCCGGTTGCAATCGCAGCCGTCGTCCCCCTCTCCGGCGGGGCCAATAGCATGACCTGGCGCCTTGACCTCGCACCGACTGTGCCCAGGGGCCCGGAGCGCGTGATCTTCCAGCGCTCTGCCAATGGGCTTGGGCTCACTCGCCGAGTCCAGGCCGAGGTGATGCGCCGCGCTGCGGCACTCGGTGTTCCCGTCCCGCCCGTCATCGCCGTGCCAGCACCCGAGACCGGCCTTGGCGACTGTGTGATCACGGGCTTTGTTGAAGGCGAGGCACTGGCACCGCGCTGGCTGCGCGACGATCGCTTTTTGAGCGCACGCGCTGCACTCCCCGGCCAGATCGGGGCAGCACTCGCCCGTCTGCATGCGCCACCGCCATCCCACTGGGACGACCTTCCGCTCGGCGGCGGCAGCGGCGCTGCCCTTCTTGAGACGATGTTCGAGACCTACCGGCGAATCGGAGTCGATGTGCCGGCCTTCGATCTCGCCTTCGCCTGGCTACGGCCCCGCATGCCCGAGACGCCGCCGACCGCCCTTGTCCACGGTGATTTCCGCGCCGGCAACTTCCTCGTTGACACACGAGGGCTTGCTGCCGTCCTCGACTGGGAGCTCCCCCATTTCTCAGTGCCAGAGGAGGATCTCGGTTGGCTCTGCGTCCAGGCCTGGCGTTTCGGAGCCAGGCTTCCCGTCGGTGGCTTTGCCACCCGGGAGGCGCTGGTTGCGGCCTATTGTGCTGCCGGCGGCACGGTCGAGGCCCAATCACTCTGGACCTGGGAGGTGTTCGGCAATCTCAAATGGGGCATGAGCTGCCTCCAGCTCGCCGATGACCATGTGTCGGGGCGCGTGCCGAGCATCGAGCGCGCAGCGATCGGCCGGCGCGTCTCCGAAGTCGCTGCCGATCTCGTGCATGCCATTGCCCGGGGCGACTTGTGAGCCATCCGAGCGTCCCCCAGCTGCTCGAGGCGGTCCGGCTGTTCCTGAAGGAGGCCGAAGCCGCGCTTCCGGCCCGGCTCGGCTTTCACGCGCGGGTCGCCGGCAATGTGCTCGGCATCGTCGGGCGCGAGCTCGCCGCAGACCCAGATGCGGCGGAAGCCGCAGCACTTGCCAGCCATGGCGGCGTGACTGCAGTCTGCACGGGTCTTCGCAGCGGCTCCCTCTCGCCCGAGGATCCCGCGCTTCTCGCCGCGATCACGGAAGGCGCCATCGCCCGGCTGGAGGTCGACAATCCGCGCTACCCGACGCTTGCCCGCCTCAAGGAGTTCAGGGAGACGAAATGAGCTTTCCGCCCGCCAACCACGATCCCGCGATCGACCCGACCGCGGACCAGGTCCGGGATCTCCGCGACCATGGCCCCGACGGTCCCGTCGTGATGCTGAACCTGCTCAAGTTCCACGACCGCGCCCGCTACCCGGAAGGTCATCCGGACTCCGGCCTCTCTGGCGCCGAGGCCTATGCCCGCTACCAGCACGCCTTCACCGTGACCGTGGGTGCGACTAGCCAGGCCGAACTGCTGTTCGAGGGGCCGGTCGACCAGGTCTTCATCGGCGACCCGGCCGCGAACCCGTGGGACAAGTGCCTGATCGTGCGCTATCCTTCGCGCCGTCATTTCCTCGCGATGATGGCCGACCCGCCCTACCGCGACGCCCTCGTCCACCGCTATGCCGGCCTCGCCCGCACGCTCCTCTTTCAGATGCATGGGAGCTGCGACGAACGGGCCGCTTTCGCCGCCACTTTCTTGCGCTAGGGCATGGGCCGGGGCATAGCCGCGCTTCCCCCGACAAGGACATGGGCATGACAAGACCACTTTCGCCGCATCTGTCGATCTGGAAATGGCGCCCCACCATGGCCGTTTCGATCTTGCACCGGGTGTCGGGCCATGCGCTTGCCTTGCTCGGCCTGCTGTCGCTTGCATGGTGGCTGATTGCTGCCGCCACGTCTGACGCAGCCTATGCGACCTTCACCGATGTCGCGACTTCGCCATTTGGCTGGCTGGTCTGGATTGGCCTCTCTTGGATGGCAGCCCAGCATCTCCTCTCCGGCCTCCGCCATCTCCTCATGGACTCCGGCTGGGGCTATGATCTCGGCACGGCCCGTGCCTCGGCCATTCTGGTCTTCGTCGGCGCGCTGCTGCTCGCTGGCGGCTTCTGGGCCCTGTTCTTCTTCGGTCCGAGCTTCCGCTGATGGCAACGGCGTTCCGTTCCGCGTCCGGCCTCAAGCGAGTGCGCGGCCTGGGTGCCGCCCACTCGGGCACGCATCACTGGTGGCTCCAGCGCTTGACTGCGGCTGGCAACCTTCTTCTCGGCATCTGGTTCGTCGTAAGCCTCGTCTTCCTGCCCGATCTCTCGCGGGCCACGGTCACTGCCTGGCTCACATCGCCCCTCAACGCCATCCCCATGCTCCTCCTGGTCCTCTCGACAGCCTGGCACATGCGCCTCGGCGTCCAGGTGATGTTGGAAGATTATGTCGCTGCCCCTGGCAGCCGGCGTCTTCTCCTCCTTCTGCTCGACCTCTATGCGGTGGCAGTCGCAGCAACCTCGCTATTTGCAATCCTGAAGATTGCCTTCACCAGCATTGCCGCTGGAGCCTCAAATGGCTGACGCCTACACCATCATCGATCACGCCTATGATGCCGTTGTCGTCGGCGCTGGCGGCTCGGGGCTTCGCGCCACCATGGGCATCGCCGAGGCGGGTCTCAAGACCGCCTGCATCACCAAGGTCTTCCCCACCCGCTCGCACACCGTGGCAGCCCAGGGGGGCATTGCCGCGGCGCTCGGCAACATGGGGCCAGATCACTGGACCTGGCACATGTATGATACTGTCAAGGGCAGCGACTGGCTCGGGGACCAGGACGCGATCGAATATCTCTGCCGGGAAGCGCCAGCTGCCGTCTATGAGCTTGAACATTATGGGGTGCCCTTCAGCCGCACGGTAGACGGGCGCATCTACCAGCGCGCCTTCGGCGGCATGACGCAGAACATGGGCGAGGGGCCGCCTGCCCAGCGCACGTGCGCAGCGGCCGACCGCACGGGCCATGCCATGCTGCACGCGCTCTACCAGCAGAGCCTCAAGCATGATGCCGACTTCTTCATCGAATATTTCGCCATCGACCTCATCATGGTGAACGGCGAGTGCCGCGGTGTCGTTGCCATGTGCATGGAAGATGGCAGCATCCACCGCTTCCGGGCGCATGCGGTCGTGCTGGCAACGGGCGGCTATGGCCGAGCCTATTTCTCTGCCACCTCTGCCCACACCTCGACAGGAGATGGTGGCGGCATGGTGCTCCGCGCTGGGCTCCCCTTGCAGGACATGGAGTTCGTCCAGTTCCATCCAACGGGCATCTACGGCGCTGGAGTCCTCATCACTGAGGGCGCGCGCGGGGAGGGTGGCTATCTCACCAATTCTGCCGGCGAGCGCTTCATGGAGCGCTACGCACCTTCCGCCAAGGATCTCGCCAGCCGCGATGTCGTCTCCCGCTCCATGGCCCAGGAAATCCGCGAGGGCCGTGGCGTCGGCAAGGAAGGGGACCATATCTTCCTCCATCTCGACCACATCGACCCAAAGATCCTCGCTGAGCGGCTGCCTGGCATCTCGGAGACCGCGAAAATTTTCGCCGGAGTCGACGTGACCCGCCAGCCCATCCCGGTGGTGCCCACGGTCCATTACAACATGGGCGGCATTCCGACCAACTATTGGGGCGAGGTGGTGACCGTGAAGGACGGCGATCCGGACTCCGTCGTCCCCGGCCTCTATGCAGTCGGCGAGGCGGCCTGTGTCTCGGTCCACGGTGCCAACCGGCTCGGCTCCAACTCGCTTATCGATCTTGTCGTCTTCGGCCGCGCTGCCAGCAAGCGGATTGGAGCGACAGTCAAGCCGATGACCACCTTGCCGCCCTTGCCGAAGGATGCAGCAGACCTTGCGCTGCAGCGGCTCGACTCGCTCCGCCATGCGAAGGGCGAGGCGCCGACCGCCCAGCTGCGCCTTGCCATGCAGAAGACGATGCAGGCCAATTGCGGCGTCTTCCGCGACGCCGAAATCCTCGACGAGGGCGTGCGCCGAATCGATGCAGTCTACCAGCAGATGGCCGACATCGGCATCTCGGACAGGAGCCTCGTCTTCAACACCGACCTGATCGAGGCGCTCGAGCTCGACAACATGATCGGCCAGGCAGTTGTCACCATGCACGCCGCGCGCAACCGTACCGAAAGCCGCGGCGCCCACATGCGCGAGGATTTCCCAGCGCGCGATGACGAAAAATGGATGGTGCATTCGATCGGGTGGTTCCGCGACGGCGCCGTCACGCTTGCCACCCGCCCCGTCCACACCCGGACGCTCACCGACGAGATCGACTACATCAAGCCCAAGGCGAGGGTGTACTGACCATGGCCAAATTCACCCTTCCCGCCAACAGCCGGGTGACCGGCGCCGGCAAGAGCTACCCCGCGCCCGCGGGCGCGAAGCGCACCAAGACCTTCAAGATCTACCGCTGGTCTCCGGACTCGGGCGAAAACCCCCGCTTCGACCGCTACACCATTGACCTTGACGACTGCGGCCCCATGGTCCTCGACGCCCTCATCAAGATCAAGGGCGAAGTCGACTCAACGCTCACCTTCCGCCGCTCCTGCCGCGAAGGCATTTGTGGCTCCTGCGCCATGAACATCGCCGGCTCCAACACGCTCGCCTGCACATGTGCCATCGAGGACGTGCCTGGCGAGGTCACCATCACGCCGTTGCCGCACATGGAAGTGGTGAAAGATCTCGTCCCCGACATGACCCACTTCTACGCCCAATATGCCTCGATCAAGCCGTGGTTGCAGACGGTCACACCTGCACCCCATATGAAGGAGCGGCGCCAGGCCCCTGAAGACAGGGCGAAACTGGATGGCCTTTATGAGTGCATCCTGTGTGCTTGCTGCTCCACCTCCTGCCCTTCCTACTGGTGGAATGGCGATCGCTTTCTGGGGCCCGCCATCCTCCTCCAGGCCTATCGCTGGCTCGCCGACAGCCGCGATGAAGCAACTGGCGAACGGCTCGACGCCCTCGAAGACCCGTTCCGCCTCTACCGCTGCCACACCATCATGAACTGCGCGACTGTCTGCCCCAAGGGCCTCAATCCCGCCAAGGCGATCGCCGAAATCAAGAAAATGATGCTCGAACGCGCGTAGGCGGCCGCGGCCTGTGCCAGGGCACTGGTCCGCGGACACGCCGAAGCGCGCGGCCAGCGGGCTGGGGCAGGCCGCAGGCGGCGGCTTTGCCGACCGCCGGTGGCAGGGCGCTGGTCCCGTCCGACGTCACGCCGGCATAGCGGCTGCAGCGATGGCGAAGCGATCGTGCGCAGACTCGCGTAGCGCGCGGCCGGCGGGGCCCGGCAGAGCCGTGGATTTGCTACGGCGCCGCCGGGAACCCGTCCGACGTCACGCGCGTGCCCGAGATCCGCTTGCGCCGCCTCGCCCACCCCGCTAGCCGCAGGGCCATGCCGGCGAAACTGGTGGAAGACGGGCCCTGGGCGGGCTGGAAATGCTGGCACGCCCGCCCCGAGGGGCGCTTTGTCGACCATCTTGGCGATGTCTATTATCGTGAGGCCGATGGCGAGGTCGTCTCTGCCATTGAGACCGCGCGCCGCCATGCCAATGGCCTCGGCTTTCTCCACGGCGGCTTCTTGATGGCCTTCGTCGATGTCGCCATGTTCGCAACCATCCGCCACATGCTTGAAACCCAGGCGGCGGTCACCCTCCAGTCCGCAACCGACTTCCTCGGGCCCGGCCACGTCGGCCGGGTGCTCGAAGGGCGCGGCCACATCGTCAAGGAAACCGGCAAGCTGGTCTGGGTCGCTGGCACCCTCACCCAGGACGAAGGCACCCACCTCGTCGCCCAGTGGCACGGGATCTTGCGGAAAGTGCCCCGGGCCGCCCGGTGACGGGCGTTCTTTCCGCCTATCGCGCGCTTGTTGCAAGAGGCGAACTCCGCCCCGACTGCGACCAGGAGGCAGTCGCCACCCACCTCGACCGTCTCGCCACGGCCCTTGCCACCCCTCCTCCCGGTCGGCTCGCCCGCCTGTTCGGCGCCAGGCCCGCTCCCGTGCGCGGGGCCTATGTCTGGGGTGGCGTGGGCCGCGGCAAGTCGATGCTGATGGACCTCTTCTTCCGCCATGCCGAAGGCGTCACCAAGCGCCGGGTCCATTTCCATGCCTTCATGCTCGAGGTCCACGCCCGTATCGCCCGCCAGCGCACCGCCGATCCAGGCGACCCCATCCCGCCGGTCGCAGCGGGGCTCGCCGCCGACTCGCGCCTGCTCTGCCTTGATGAAATGCAGGTCACCAACGTTGCCGATGCCATGATCCTCTCGCGTCTCTTCGATGGGCTCTTTGGCGCTGGCATGACCATCGTCACCACCTCCAACCGCGCGCCAGCCGAGCTCTACAAGGACGGCCTCAACCGCGAGCTTTTCCTCCCCTTCATCGCGCTTCTCGAAACCCGGCTCGATGTGCTCCGCCTCGACGGCCCGGTCGATTACCGCCTCGAACGGATGGCGGGGCTTCCGGTCTACCATGTCCCGAACGGGCCCAAGACGACTGCCGCGATGGCCGAGCTCTTCTTCCGCCTGACCGACTTCCCGGTCGAGGACCGCGCCCATGTGCCGACTGCCGAGCTTGCGCTCCCCTCGGGCCGCACCCTCCATGTCCCCAAGTCGCTCAAGGGCGTTGCCGTCTTCTCCTACAAGAAGCTCATCGAGGGCCCCCATGGCGCTGAGGATTATCTTGCCATCGCCCAGGCCTATCACACCGTCTTTCTGGTCGGTGTTCCCGTGATGGGGCCCGAGCGCCGCAATGCTGCTGCCCGCTTTGTCGCCTTCGTCGATGCGCTCTACGACTGGCGGGTGAAGCTGGTGATCGGCGCCGACGCGCCGCCGGAGGGCCTCTATCCAGAAGGCGATGGCAGCTTCGAGTTTGCCCGCACCGTCTCCCGCCTCCACGAAATGCAGTCGGCCGCCTATATGGCCGAAGGCCACGGCATCCGCGCGCACGCCTGAGCTCCCTCTTGGGGATGGCAGTGGGCAGGGGCAAGACGCTGTGTCCCAGCCGCCGCGCCAGCAGGCCCAGGCCGTGCTACCTACGCGTGCCCCCGTTGCCCCTGCCGGCTTGAGAGGCTAGGCCCGCCCGCGCACAACAGGAAGGGGATGTCATGGCTCGCCCGAAGATCGCGCTCATCGGTTCCGGCATGATAGGCGGCACGCTTGCCCACCTCATCGGCTTGAAGGAGCTGGGCGATGTGGTCCTCTTCGACATCGCCGAGGGGCTTCCACAGGGCAAGGCGCTCGACATCGCGCAATCCGCCCCTGTCGACGGCTTTGACGCGCGCTTTCGCGGCACCCAGGATTATGCCGACATCGCTGGCGCTGATGTCGTCATCGTGACCGCAGGAGTCCCGCGCAAGCCCGGCATGAGCCGCGACGATCTCCTTGGCATCAACTTGAAGGTCATGAAGGCGGTGGGGGAGGGCCTCCGCGCCCACGCGCCCGGCGCCTTCGTCATCTGTGTCACCAACCCCTTGGACGCCATGGTCTGGGCGCTGCGCGAATTCTCTGGGCTTCCGCATGCCAAGGTGGTCGGCATGGCCGGCGTGCTCGACTCCGCGCGCTTCCGCCACTTCCTCGCCGAGGAGTTCGGCGTGAGCGTGAAAGATGTGACCGCCTTCGTGCTCGGCGGTCATGGCGATACCATGGTGCCGGTTGTGCAATATTCGACCGTCGCCGGGATCCCCGTTCCCGATCTTGTCGCCATGGGCTGGAGCACCCAGGAACGGATCGATGCGATCGTCCAGAGGACGCGCAGTGGCGGCGGCGAGATCGTCGGGCTCTTGAAGACTGGCTCTGCCTATTATGCGCCAGCCGCCTCGGCAATTGCGATGGCCGAGAGCTATTTGAAGGACCAGAAGCGCCTCCTCCCCTGCGCTGCGCACGTGACTGGCAAGTATGGAGTCGATGACCTCTATGTCGGCGTCCCCGTCATCATCGGCGCCGGCGGCGTCGAGCGCATTGTCGAGATCGATCTCGATGCGGCCGCCCGCGCCAATTTCCAGGTCTCGGTTGATGCAGTGCGCGAGCTGGTCGCAACCTGCCGCACGCTTGAACCGGCGCTTGCCTGAGAGAGACATTATGAACATCCACGAATATCAGGCCAAGGAGCTGCTCGCGCGTTTCGGGGTCCCGGTGCCGAAGGGCGTTCCCGCCTTCTCGGTCGAGGAGGCCGCCGCCGCGGTCGATATGCTCCCCGGCCCCCTCTACGTCGTCAAGGCCCAGATCCACGCCGGCGGCCGCGGCAAGGGCAGGTTCATCGAACTCCCGCCGGAAGCGAAGGGCGGAGTCCGCCTCGCCCGCACCAGGGCCGAAGTCGAGGCCCACGCCGCCGAGATGCTGGGGAACACGCTGGTTACCGTCCAGACCGGCCCGGCAGGCCGAAAGGTCCAGCGCCTCTACGTAACCGACGGCGTCGATATCGACCGCGAATTCTACCTCGCCTTCCTGGTTGACCGCAGCTCGGGCCGGATTGCCGCTGTCATCTCAACCGAAGGCGGCATGGACATCGAGGCGGTCGCCCACGAGACGCCCGCGAAGATTGTCACGCTGACAGTTGATCCGGCGACGGGGTGGCGCCCCCACCATGGCCGCCGTGTAGCAGCAGCCCTTGGCCTTACCGGCGATCTCGCCAGCCAGGCGACAGACATTGCCGCAAAGCTCTACCAGGCCTTCGTCGCACTCGATGCCTCGCAGATCGAAGTGAACCCGCTTGCCATCTCCGGGGACCGCCTCCTCGTGCTCGATGCCAAGATGAACTTCGATTCAAACGCCCTTTCTCGCCACCCCGAGATCCTGGCCCTGCGAGACCTTGGCGAAGAAGAGCCAACCGAAATCGAGGCCTCCCGCCATGACCTCGCCTTCATCAAGCTCGACGGCAACATCGGCTGCCTCGTCAACGGGGCCGGGCTTGCCATGGCAACCATGGACATCATCAAGCTTTCGGGCGGCGAGCCAGCCAATTTTCTCGACGTCGGCGGCGGCGCCAGCCGCGAGAAGGTGACAGAAGCCTTCAAGCTCATCCTCGCCGACCCGGCGGTCGAGGGCATTCTTGTGAACATCTTCGGTGGCATCATGCGCTGCGACATCATCGCCGAGGGCATTATCGCGGCGGCGAAGGAGGTCGATCTCAAGGTCCCGCTCGTCGTCCGCCTCGAAGGGACCAATGTCGAGTTGGGCAAGGAGATTCTCGCCCGATCCGGCCTCGACATCGTCCCTGCCGATGATCTGGGGGACGCCGCCCGCAAGATTGTGGCAGCAGTCAGGGGGGCCTGAGCCATGTCCATCCTCGTGCATCACGCCACTCGGGTGATCTGCCAAGGCTTCACTGGCCGGCAGGGCACCTTCCACTCCGAGCAGGCTCTTGCCTATGGCACGAAGCTGGTCGGCGGTGTCTCGCCAGGCAAGGGCGGCACCACCCACCTCGGGCTTCCCGTCTTCGACACCGTCGCAGAAGCAAGAGCCGCAACAGACGCGGACGCCAGTGTCATCTACGTCCCGCCCCTGGGGGCGGCAGATGCCATCCTCGAGGCTATCGCCGCCGACGTGCCCCTCATCGTTTGCATCACTGAAGGAATCCCGGTCCTTGACATGGTGCCAGTCAAGCGCGCGCTTCAAGGTTCCAAGTCGCGCCTTATCGGCCCCAATTGTCCCGGTGTGCTGACGCCTGGCGAATGCAAGATCGGAATCATGCCGGGCAGCATCTTCACCAAAGGCTCGGTCGGCATCGTCTCGCGCTCGGGCACGCTCACTTACGAGGCCGTCTTCCAGACAAGCGCCGTTGGCCTCGGCCAGACAACGGCAGTCGGCATCGGCGGCGACCCAGTCAATGGCAGCAGCTTCATCGACATGCTCGAACTCTTCCTGGCAGATCCGGAGACGCAATCGATCATCATGATCGGTGAGATCGGAGGCTCGGCCGAGGAAGAAGCTGCCGCCTTCATTGCCGATGAAAGACGGCGCGGCCGGGCCAAGCCCATGGTCGGCTTCATTGCCGGCACTACGGCGCCGCCAGGCCGGCGCATGGGCCATGCCGGTGCCATCGTCTCCGGTGGGCGGGGGAAGGCGGAAGACAAGATCGCCGCCATGGAAGCTGCCGGCATTTCTGTCTCGCCGAGCCCCTCCGAGCTCGGCCGGACTCTCAAGGACACGCTTTCCGCATGACTGCCATGTCAGAGGCCATCATCCGCTCGTGCGGTTGAGCCCATGCCAGCAAAAGACTAGGTTGGCTTGCGTTCTGCCAGGGCTTTCCCATGCTTGACCATCTGATGTTGGAATCCGCGCTACGTCCCAGCTGGGCGCGGGATGACTGGCCGCTTCTTCCTGCGGATGACTTGACGCTTGCGCTCGATGCGGGCCTTGCGCCCGGCATCGATGGCGCCAGGGCGGCAGCTGCTATTGCCCGCGCAGCACCCGCGGCTCCAGCTCCTTCCGCGCACGAGGCGGCAGCGGATTCGATCCGGGCGGTCATGCTCATCCGCACCTACCGGGTGCGAGGCCATCTTGCTGCCAATCTCGATCCCCTGGGCCTCGAGTCTCGCCCGCTTCCCGCCGATCTCACGCCCGAGTTCCATGGTCTGACGGACCCGGATCGCACCGTCTATCTCGGCGGCATGTTCGGTGGGATCGAGACCATCACGGTCCGCGAGCTCGTTGAGCTCCTGCGCCGTAACTACTGCGGCAATGTCGGCCTTGAATATATGCACATCAACGATGTCGAGGAGCGCCGCTACCTCCAGGAAAAATTCGAGGGCCGCGACAAGGAAATCCACTTCACGCCTGAAGGCAAGAAGGCGATCCTCAACAAGCTCATCGAAGCCGAGCAGTTCGAGAAGTTTCTGGCGCGCAAATATGTGGGCACAAAGCGCTTCGGGCTTGAAGGCGCCGAGGCCGCCATCCCTGCACTTGAGTCGATCATCAAGGTGGGCGGCGCCCATGGCGTCACGGAAATTGTGATTGGCATGCCCCACCGCGGCCGCCTCAACGTGCTCGCCAACGTCATGGCCAAGCCCTTCCAGACCATCTTCCATGAGTTCTCCGGCGGCTCAGCGCACGAGGACGAAGTGGGCGGCTCAGGGGATGTCAAATATCATCTCGGAACTTCGACAGACCGCAGCTTCGACGGCAATACGGTCCACCTCTCGCTCACTCCCAATCCCTCGCACCTTGAGGCGGTCAACCCGGTGGTGCTGGGCAAGGCCCGCGCAGTGCAGGATTTTCTTGCCAATGAAGCCGGCACCGACCGCGATGACAGCGCGCAAGACGCCGTGCTCCCCGTGCTTCTCCATGGTGATGCTGCCTTCGCCGGCCAGGGAATCGTCGCCGAATGCCTCTCCTTCTCGGGCGTGCCTGGCTATTCCTCAGGCGGGGCCGTCCATTTCATCATCAACAACCAGGTCGGCTTCACCACTTCGCCTGCCTTCGCCCGCTCCTCACCCTATCCCTCCGATGTCGCCAAGCTTGTGCAAGCGCCCATCTTCCATGTGAATGGCGATGATCCCGAGGCCGTGACCTACGCGACCAAGATCGCAACCCAGTTCCGCCAGCGCTTCAACCGTGATGTCGTCATCGACATGTGGTGCTACCGCCGGTTCGGCCACAACGAGACCGACGAGCCGGCCTTCACCCAGCCGCTCATGTACGCAAAAATCCGCGCGCATCGCCCGGTTGCAGAACTTTACGCGGAGCGGCTCATCGCCGAGGGGCTCGTTACCGAGGCCGATGTGCGTGCGATGACGGACACGTTCGTCGCGCGCCTTGAGGCGGAGTTCGAAGCAGCAAAAGCCTTTGTCCCTGGCAAGGCGGAGTGGTTCGGCGGCCGCTGGGCCGGCATCCACCAACCCGAAGACCCGGTCACAGCCCGCCGCGGCGCCGAGACGGGCGTGGCGTGCGAAACTCTGCGCGACCTTGGGCACCGTCTGCACACGGTCCCGGAAGGCTTTACCATCCACCCGACGCTCGCGCGCATCCTCCGGGCGCGAGATGATGCAATTGCCGCCGGCGAGGGCCTCGACTGGGCAACGGCCGAGGAGCTTGCGCTCGCAAGCCTCCTTGCTGTCCCGCCCGTCCACAGGGTGCGGCTTTCAGGCCAGGATTCGGGGCGTGGCACCTTCTCCCAGCGCCATGCCGTCTGGGTCGACCAGAAGACGGGCGCCAAGCATGTCCCGCTCAAGACTCTCGGTGGCTTCTGCGAGATCCTCGACAGCCCCTTGTCCGAGTTTGGCGTGCTCGGCTTTGAATATGGCTATGCCCTGGCCGACCCGCGCTGCCTTGTCCTGTGGGAAGCCCAGTTTGGCGATTTCGCCAACGGCGCCCAGGTGATGATCGACCAGTTCATCGCCTCGGGCGAGGCCAAATGGCTGCGTGCCAACGGCCTTGTCCTGCTGCTGCCGCATGGCTTCGAAGGGCAGGGTCCAGAACATAGCTCCGCCCGCCTCGAGCGCTTCCTCCAGCTCTGCGCCGAGGACAATCTCCAGGTCGCCAACTGCACGACGCCCGCCAATTACTTCCACATCCTCCGCCGGCAGATGCTCCGCGATTTCCGCAAACCCCTCGTCCTTATGACGCCAAAATCGCTGCTGCGGCACCGGCGGGCGGTATCCCGGCTCGATGAGCTGGGAGAAGGCACGAGCTTTCACCGCGTGCTCGATGATCTCACGACGCCCGATCCTGACCGAGTCCGCCGGCTCATCCTCTGCTCCGGGAAAGTCTATTACGACCTTGCCGATGCCCGTGACGCCGAAGGCCGCGAGGATCTCTACATTCTTCGAATCGAGCAGCTCTATCCTTTCCCGGGCGATATTGTGGCGAGCTACGCGGCCCGCTTCCCCAAGCTCGAGGCCGTCGTGTGGGCGCAGGAGGAACCGCAGAATGCCGGCGCTTGGAGCTTTGTTGCGCCGCTGATCGAAGCTGCCCTTGGTCGCCGGCCGCTCTATGCCGGCCGCGCCGCTTCGGCTGCCACCGCAACTGGGCTTGCCCGCCGCCACGTCGCTGAGCAGGCCAAGCTGGTCGCCGAGGCCCTCGGCCATTCCCCGGCCGAAATCCGCTCCGCCATCCGCTCGACGTTGCGGGGCAGCAGCAAGGCGAAAGCGGCCTGAAGGGAGCGCGCATGGCAACCGATGTCCTCATCCCCCCGCTTGGCGAAAGCGTGACCGAAGCAAGCGTCGGCCAATGGCTGAAGGCGGTCGGCGACGCGGTCGCAGCTGACGAGCCTATCGTCAGCCTCGAGACGGACAAGGTGGCAGTGGAAGTACCGGCACCCGTTGCCGGTGTGTTGGCGGAACAGCTTGCGAAAGTGGGTGAGACCGTCGAGGTTGGCGCCCTCATCGCCCGGATCGAGGCCGGCACAGCGGCGGCAAAGCCCGCCCCGGCAGCCGAGACCAAGCCCGAACCCGCACCCGAACCCGCACCCGAACCCG
>NZ_JBRCLD010000065.1:0-14357 GCF_053487655.1 Thermaurantiacus sp.
AGGCGACAGCGAAGCGCATAGCTCCTTGTCCCAGGCAGTGTAGACGACATGCGCCGTCATCGCCATCGGTGCGTCAGAAAGCCGGATGAAGGGCGCGAGATCGGCCTCCAGCTCCTCCTCGCTCGCCGTCACCACTGGCAGCGCATGGTGGGAGTCGGCAAGCGCCCGGCCATGGCCCGGCACATGCTTGACCACACCGACCACTCCGCCTGCCTGGAGGCCATCGAGCATCGCCCGACCGAGTGCTGCCACCTGCAGCGGCTCGGCACCAAGCGCCCGGTCACCGATGACGTCATGGGCGCCCGGCACCGGCACGTCGAGCACGGGCAGGCAATCGACGGTGATGCCAAGGTCAGCGAGGATCCGGGCGATGGCCTCGGCATTGGCGCGCGCTGCTGCCATCGCTGTTGCCGGTGCTCGCGCCCAGGCGTCGGCAAACCGCGCACCGGGCGGAAAGGCCGGCCAGGGCGGCGAGGCAAGCCGCGCCACGCGCCCGCCCTCCTGGTCAATGAGGATGGGAAGCTGCGCATTGCCGGCAAGAGCCTTGAGCGAATCCGTCAGCGCCCGCACCTGCTCTGGCGCCTCGATATTGCGCCGGAAAAGGATGTAGCCAGCCGGCTGGCAACCTTGGAACAGCGCGCGCTCATCTTCGCTAAGCACGGTTCCAGAAAGCCCGAAGATAACCGGAATCATCGCGCATCCCCAGGGCCCACGGCCTGCCCCGGCCGCGCTCCCGACTTGTGCCCAAGACGGCGGGCTGACACTCTCGTCGCCCTCATGACGCCATCCCCTCCTTTGCGTCGCGCCCGGCGGGCATCGCCATGCTCTCCCTGGTCCCCTTGCATCTTGTGGCAGTTTCATTATGGAAGCCCGCTCGATTCCGCCAGCAGGTTCTGCCGTCGGCGCGGGCGGCGTTCCGCTCAGTTCAGGTTCCAAAGGTGCCAGATGGCCGTTCCCAAGCGAAAGACCTCGCCCTCGCGGCGCAACATGCGGCGCAGCCACCATGCGTTGAAGCCCGTGATGGTGATGGAGTGCCCCAATTGCGGCGAGCTCAAGCTGCCGCACCATGTCTGCCCGGCCTGCGGCTTCTACGACGGCCGCGAAGTCCTCGCCCAGCCCGGGGCGTGATCGCAGCCGCCGTGCGCGCGCCTGCGACGGCTGCTGCCACTGGCGCTCCTCCCGCGCGTCCGCAATGAGTCGCACCCACCTCGTCGCGCTCGACTGCATGGGCGGTGACCATGGGCCCGAGATCGTGCTCGCCGGCGCCGAGATCGCCCGCACCCGCTATCCGGACCTTCGCTTCCGCCTCTATGGCCAGGAGGCGCCCGTCCGTGCCGCGCTTGCGCATGCGCCCAAGGTGGCAGCGGAAGCCGAGATCGTGGCGGTCGAGGGAGTCGTCCTTGGCACGGACAAGCCAAGCCAGGCGATCCGCCGGGCCCGCACCACCTCCATGGGCCAGGCGATCGAGGCGGTCCGATCCGCCGAGGCCGTTGCCGCCGTCTCCGCTGGCAACACTGGCGCCTTGATGGCGATGGCCAAGATTGCCTTGCGCACCCTGGCAGGAATCGATCGCCCGGCGCTCGTTGCCCTCATGCCCACGATGCGCGCGGACTCCGTCGTGCTCGATCTCGGCGCCAATACCGAGTGCCGGGCAGGAAACCTTGTCGAGTTCGCCGTCATGGGCGCCGCCTTCGCCCGCACTGTCCTTGCCCTCGAGCGTCCTCGCGTTGCCCTTCTCAACATCGGCGAGGAAGACATGAAGGGCACCGACGAGCTGAAGGAGGCTGCCCGCCTGCTGCGCGCTGCCGCCGTCGACCTGCCGCTCGAGTTCACGGGCTTCGTTGAAGGCAATGGCATCGGCAAGGGGGAAGTCGACGTGATCGTCACCGACGGCTTCTCCGGCAATATCGCCTTGAAGACGGCCGAAGGCACCGCCAATCTGGTGACAGGCCTCCTTGGTCGCGCTTACCGCGCCTCCTGGCGCACCCGGCTTGGCGCACTCCTTTCAAGACCGGCCCTGCGCGCCTTGAAAGACCAGCTTGATCCCAACAACCACAATGGCGCCGTCTTCCTCGGCCTGAACGGCGTTGTCGTCAAAAGCCATGGCGCGGCTGACACGCGCGGCTTTGCCAAC
The DNA here is from genome assembly GCF_053487655.1 of Thermaurantiacus sp. Taxonomy (NCBI): domain Bacteria; kingdom Pseudomonadati; phylum Pseudomonadota; class Alphaproteobacteria; order Sphingomonadales; family Sphingosinicellaceae; genus Thermaurantiacus; species Thermaurantiacus sp. Next base: position 2,135 of record NZ_JBRCLD010000065.1, read on the forward strand.
GCGATCTGCGTTGCCCGCGACCTCGTCGCCGACAACATCCTCGGCCGCATCCGCGACGACATGGCGAATTTCCGCGCCCATCTTCCCGCCGAGGTCCGCGCTGGCGATGGCGCCAGCTCGGCCGACGCTGCTTGAGCCCCGGTGACGCACAACCTCATCACGGGCACCGGCAGCGCCCTTCCGGCCACGCGCGTTGCAAACGACGACCTCGCCTCTCGCCTCGACACGTCCGACAGCTGGATCCGCGAGCGCACCGGAATCCGCGCCCGCCGCATCGCCGATCCCGCGACCACCACCGCCGACCTTGCGACCGAAGCTGCCGCCCGCGCCCTCGAAGCCGCTGGCCTTGAAGCCGGCGCCATCGATCTCGTCGTGCTCGCCACCGCCACGCCCGATCTCACCTTCCCGGCCACCGCCGCCCGGGTCCAGGCCCGGCTCGGGATAACCCGCGGCGCCGCCTTTGATATCGCCGCCGTCTGCTCAGGCTTTATCTACGCGCTTGCAGTTGCAGACAGCCTCCTCAAGGCCGGCCAGGGCAGCCGCGCGCTTGTCATCGGCGCCGAGACCTTCAGCCGCTTGCTCGACTGGGACGACCGCGCAACGGCCGTCCTGTTCGGCGATGGCGCTGGCGCCGTCGTGCTCGAGACGCGCGCCGCCGTGCCAGGCGAAACGCCGCGCGGAATCCTCGCCAGCAGGCTCCACGCCGATGGCCGCCATGAAGGCCTGCTCTATGTCGACGGCGGCCCTGGCACGACCGGCACTGTCGGCAAGCTCCGCATGGCCGGGCGCGACGTCTTCCGCCATGCCGTCCACAATCTCACAAGCGTTGTCGACGAGATCCTCGCGGAAGCCCAGTTGGGAGTCGAGGCCATCGACTGGATCATCCCGCACCAGGCCAATCTTCGCATCATTGAGGCAACAGCCAAAAAACTCGGCTTTCCCATGGCGAAAGTGATCGTCACCGTCGATGAGCACGCCAACACATCCGCCGCCTCGGTCCCGCTCGCACTCGATGTCGCCGTGCGGGACGGCCGCATCCGGCCCGGCCAGCTCTGCCTTCTTGAAGCGATGGGCGGTGGCTTCACATGGGGCGCACTCCTTTTGCGCATGTGAAACCTTCGCTGCAAGGGCGTTGCGCGCAGCATCTTTCGCTTTCCTCGTCCGTCGGTTAGATTGGGTTGAGGAGGGGCCCCCATGCCGGAAACGCCAACGCTCACCCGTGCCGAACTCGCCGAACGGCTCAACCGGGAGATCGGCCTGTCGCGTGCCGAGTCGGCCGAGCTTGTCGAGCAGGTGCTCGATGCCATCGCCGATGCCCTTGTTGCGGGCCAGAATGTCAAGCTGAGCTCGTTCGGCAGTTTCCTGCTGCGCGCCAAGGGCCAGCGGATCGGGCGCAACCCAAAGACGGGAGTCGTGGTCCCCATCGAGCCCCGGGTGACCTTGAGTTTTCGCCCCAGCCAGATCCTGCGCCAGAAGATTAACGGCGGCGCATGAACGCAACGCTCGGGCTTCAACCCGGCGCCAAGGCGCCTCTGGCCTTGCGCACCATCAGCGAGGTCTCGGCCGAACTCGGCGTGCCCCAGCACATCCTCCGCTTCTGGGAGAGCCGCTTTCCAGACTTGAAGCCGCTGAAACGCGGCGGCAACCGCCGCTACTATCGCCCGGCCGATGTTGAGCTCTGCCGCGCCCTCCACCAGCTGCTCCACGCCGATGGCTATACGGTGAAAGGAGTCCAGAAGCTGATTGCTGCCGAAGGCGCAAAGGCGCTTGCTGCGCGCATCGCGGGTATACGAGCGCTGCAAGATCCAGACCCAGCGTCCGATGCGCCTGCCTCCGTCGCCCCAGCCCCGGGCCCCCGAGCCCAGCTTCTTGCGATCCGCAACCGCCTGGCCCGCGCCCTCGGGGAACCGGCCCGCACGTGAGAAGCATCGCCATCTTCAGTCTGAAGGGCGGAGTCGGAAAAACGACAGCAGCCGTCAACCTCGCGCACGCTGCTGCCACTGCCGGCGGCCGCCGTACCCTCTTGTGGGACCTGGACTCGCAGGCAGCCGCCACCCTCCTGCTCCGCTCCCAACCCGGTTTGCGCACCAAAGCCCGGGCTGCCCTCGCCGGCGATCAGCCGCTTGCAGCCCTCGTTGAGCCCACCCAGTTTGCCAACTTGTCGCTGCTCCCTGCCGATCGCAGCCTGCGCCGGCTTGAAGGCGACCTCGCCCGCGCTGACCGGGGCGGGGTCATCCGGCGTCACCTGAAAGCGCTTGCGCCGCGCTTCGACCGCATCCTCATCGACTCCCCACCTGGCCGCTCCACCCTTGCCGACGAGCTCTTCCGTGCTGTCGATCTCCTCGTCGTCCCTTCGATCCCGGCTCCGCTTTCGGCTGCAGCCGAAGCCGCGCTCGCCGACGAGCTCGACCGGCTCGGCAAGGCCGCCCCGCCGCTGCTCCTGTTCTGGAACATGGCCGACCGCCGCCGGCTCCTCCACCGCACCCTTCTCGATTCCCACCCGGATCGTCTGGCGATCCCTTCTGCGGCAGCCGTTGAGGCGATGACGGCGCGCCAGGCCCCCCTTGGCGCCTTCGCGCCCCAAAGCCCGGTTGCCCGCAGTTTCGCCCAGCTCTGGTCGGCCGTCGAAATGGCCCTTCTCAAGAGCTGAGCGCAGCCTTCGTCGCAGGCGCGGGCAGGGCGGCTTGCCCTGGCGCATCAGGCGCCAGCGGCAGCTTGACTCGGGCCCGCAGTCCACGAGGCTCCAGGTTCTGCAAGATCACGCTGCCGCCATGGGCGCGTGCCACGGTTGCTGCAATCGGCAGCCCGAGCCCGGTCCCGCCGCGGTTGCGGTTGCGCGAGGGCTCGGCGCGGTAGAAGGGCTCGAACACTCGCACAAGATCCGCCGGCGGCAACCCCGGACCCTGGTCGCAAATGTCCACCAGCGCCTGGCCGTCGCGCGCTGCAACCGCAACGGTCACCTTGCCACCATAGGTCAGGGCATTCTGCATCAGGTTGGCAAACAGCCGTTTGAGCGAAACCGGATCGCCGGCAACCACCACTGGCCCCTCCATGGCAAGCGCAAGGTCGATCGCGCTGCCCACTTCCTCGATCACCTGCTCCACCAGCGAGACAAGCTCGATTGGCACCTTCTCGCCCACGATTGAGGCACCCCGCACATAGGCAAGGGTCGAGGCGACCAGCTGGTCGAGCTCGCGGATATCGCCCATCATGGGCTCGGCCACCTCGGCTGGCAGGGACTCGATCCGGAACGCAAGCCGCATGAGCGGAGTGCGGAAATCATGCGCAAGCGCCCCCACCATCGCCGTCCGCTCCGCCAAATACGTGTTGAGCCGCTGCGCCATGCCAGCAAGCGCCTGGCTTGCCAGTTTCGCCTCCAGCGGGGCCTCAACCATCGGCATGGGAACCGAGGGGTCCTTCCCGACCTGTTCGGCCGCCCGCGCGAACTGCGCAAACGGCTTCGCCAGCACGCGGGAAAGCCACCAGGCCACCGGCAGCATCACCAGCGCCCCCAGCAGGAAAAGGAGCACATAGCGCTTCTCCACCGTGTCGAAGATGCCCTCCCCGCGCGGCGACCAGGCCCGCCAGCGGCCGTCACTCCCGCGCACCGAGACCGTGAAATCGCCCACCAGCACAGGCTGGAGGTTGGGCCGGCCGGCCTCGCCAGTATCAATCAGGATGTAGCGGTCGCGCTGCATCCGTGCCATCGTCACATGGACGTCGGCCGGCGCCACCCCGATCCGCGCTGCGATTTCGGCGGCAACCCTTGCCTCACCGGGCTTGTGCGGCCGCTGCGGCGCGCGCAGGAGCGTCTCCTCCTGCAATTGCCCCGGAGTCCCGGTCAGCTGCCGCTCGATGGCAGCAAGACCCATGGCCCGGGGGCCACCCGGGCGCACGGCAACAAGAAGCCCAGCTGCGACCAGTTGCGCCACCAGCAAGGTCAGCAGCACCAGCCCGAAGATGGCAAGAAACAGCGGGGGCGAGAGCCGCCGCATCAGCCCCAGACCGGCTTCCCCGTGAACTTGTAGCCGCCGTTCCGGACCGTCTGGATGAGGTCGCCGGCAGACCCCGGCTCGGTTGCGAGCTTGCGCCGCAACCGGCTCACTTGCACGTCGACCGAGCGGCCGCCGGCCTCCTCGGCCCCGGCAAGCTCGAGCAGGGTATCGCGTGAAAGCGTCTCGCCAGGATGCTCGACGAAATGTTTGAGCAGCAGGAACTCGCCGTCCGACAAGTGCACGAGAACCCCCGAAGGAGACTTGAGCTTGCGGTGCACAAGGTCGAGCGACCAGCCGCGGAAGGCAACGCTGGTGCCGGCATGGCTTCCCGCCTGCCGGCGCCGCAGCACGGCGCGAATCCGCGCCAAAAGCTCGCGGGGATTGCAGGGCTTGGCGAGATAGTCATCGGCCCCGCGCTCCAGCCCCTCGATCCGGTCGGTCACATCCCCCATCGCGGAGAGCACCACGACTGCAGGGGAAAGCGCGCCGGGTGTCATCCGCTTCAGCGCATCCAGCCCATGCTCGCCCGGCAGCATGAGGTCGAGCACCACAAGATCATAGGGCGCGCCTTCAGCTGCTGCATCGGCAAGCGCCCGGTCCATCCCCGAGGCGTCCTCCACTCCGTCGACTTCAAACCCCTCGCGGCGCAAGTAGGTGCAAACGAGCGATCTTATGCCTTGATCATCATCGACGAGAAGGATGCGGCCATCGCGCGCGCGCTCACCTCCTGTCGCGATGCTTCTCATGTCCTTGTCCATAGCCAGAATGGCAGCCGCCTCCAAGCCCCGCAGCTCCCCGTCTGGCCGTTGAACGTTGGGCCGCGCTTGCGCCTCCCTCCAGCCTGACCTAGGCGCGCTTGCGGATGCCCACGCGCCCCCTGCTGCTTTTCGTCCTTATCCTTGCACTCGCCAGTGGCGCTGCCTGGTGGCAGTTTGGCCGCTCCGCCAGCACGGCCGAGCGCTACCAGACGGAGCCCGTCGTGCGCGGCGACCTCGCCGAGCGGATCAGTGCCAATGGCACCATCAATCCCGTCACCCTCGTCAACGTCGGAGTCCAGGTCTCGGGCACGGTGGAGAAGCTCCATGCCGACTTCAACGACCGCGTCGCCAAGGGCCAGGTCCTGCTCGAACTCGATCCCCGCCTGTTCCGGGCCCGCCTCCTCCAGTCGGAAGCCAATCTCGCCCGCGCCAAAGCCCACGCTGAGCTTGCCGAAGCAAACCGGAAGCGAGCCGAGGAATTGCTCGCCCGCGGGTTCGTCAGCGGCCAGGCCTATGACCAGGCGGTCGCCAACGCCGCTGTCACCGCCGCCGAAGTCAAGGCCGCGGAAGCTGCCGTCGCCCAGGATCGCGCCAATCTCGGCTTCTCGGTGGTCCGCTCGCCCGTTGCCGGAGTCATCGTCAGCCGCGATGTCGCAGTCGGCCAGACCGTTGCTGCCAGTTTCCAGACCCCGACTCTTTTTACCATCGCTGCTGATCTCACCCGCATGCAGATCGAGGCCGCAGTTGCCGAGTCCGACATCGCCAAAGTGAAGGTCGGCCAGGAGGTCAGCTTCACGGTCGATGCCTGGGGCCAGCGCCGCTTCCGCGGCAAAGTCGAGCAGATCCGCCTCAATCCCAGCACCCAGCAGAATGTCGTCACCTTCACGGTCGTCATCGCTGTCAACAACCCGGATGGTGCCTTGCTTCCAGGCATGACAGCAACGGCAAGCTTCAGCGTGAAAGATCACCAGAATGTCCTCTTGATCCCCAATTCTGCGCTTGCCTTCCGCCCGGCCGACTTCGACCCGCGCACCGCGCGCGAGGCTGGCAGTGGCCGGTCTGCTGCAGCCGGCAGGGCCGGGTCCATTCGCAGCCCTGCCCAAAGCGAGGCACAAGAGGGCTTCCCTGCGACCGTCTTCGTCCTTGGCAAGGGTGGCCGGCCCGAGCCCCGGCGGCTGCGGGTCGGCGCTTCCGACGATGATAACAGCATCGTCCTCACCGGCGACATCCGTGAGGGCGAACAGGTCATCGTTGCTGACCGTGAGAACCCGAAGAGCGGCAGCGGCGGCCGGCCCGTAAGCGGCGCTGGCGTCCGCCCAGGCGGCAGCTGATGGCCACCCCCCTTCTTGCGCTTGATTCGATCGTCAAGGACTATCCGTCTGAGGCCGGCACCTTCCGGGCGCTGCACGGCATCAGCATGACTGTCATGCCAGGCGAGCTTCTCGCCATCATGGGCCCCTCCGGCTCAGGCAAGTCCACTCTCATGAACATCATCGGTGCACTGGATACGCCGAGCAGCGGCCGTTTCCATTTTGCCGGCGAAGAGACGTCAACGCTTTCAGAGCCGGCGCTTGCGGCACTGCGCAACCGCGCCATCGGTTTCGTCTTCCAGCAGTTCAACCTCCTCCCCCGCCTCACTGCCCGCGACAATGTGGCCCTGCCGCTCATCTACGCTGGCCTCCCCCGCCGCGACCGCCTCGCCCGCGCCAACGCGCTTCTCGCCCGAGTGGGCCTTGCCGAGCGCACCCGCTCGCGCCCATCCCAGCTCTCCGGCGGCCAGCAGCAGCGGGTCGCGATTGCCCGCGCCCTCGCAGCCGACCCGCGCCTCCTCCTTGCCGACGAGCCAACAGGCGCTCTCGACACAAGGACCGGCGCCGAGATCCTCGGCCTGTTCAAGGCACTCAACCGCGAGGCCGGCGTCACCGTCATCCTCGTCACCCATGATCCTGGCGTTGCCGCTGCAACCGACCGCGTGGTCCGCATCCAGGACGGCCAGATCCTCTACGATGGCTTTCCCACGCCAGAAGCCCTGGCTGGCGCTGCCGGCCACCACTATGATGCGGTGTCGTGAACGCGCCACTCCCCTTGCCGGAAGTCCAGCCCATCGCCCGCCCCGGCATGGTCTCCTTGCTCGGGCCGATGCTGGCCGAGGCCGTCGGCGCGCTCCTGGCCAACCGCCTGCGCTCGGGCCTGACCATGCTTGGCATGGTCATCGGCGTTGCTGCCGTCATCCTCATGCTTGCCATCGGCAAAGGCGTGGAAGGCCAGGTCAGCCGCTCGATCGCCGCCTTGGGCTCCAACCTCCTCATCGTCAACTCGGGCGCTGCGCGCACGGGTGGCGGCTTCAGCCAGGGCGCCGGCTCCCGCCCGACGCTCACCCTTGACGATGCCGAAGCCATCGCCCGCCTGCCCGATGTGATCGCCGCTGCCCCCACTTCGAGCTTCACGGCCCAGGTCGTTGCCGGCCCCACCAACTGGCTGACGCAAGTCACCACATCGACTCCGGCCTGGTTCACGGTCCAGAACTGGTATCCGGAAGAGGGCCGCGCCTTCTCCGCCATGGAAGAACGCCAGGCCGCCCGTGTCGCCGTCATCGGCCAGACGACAGCGCGCGAACTGTTTGGCGCCAGCAATCCGCTTGGCGAGCAGATCCGCGTGCGTGGAGTGAGCTTTACCGTCATCGGCATCCTTCCCGAACGCGGCCAGGGCATCGGCGGGATCGACCGCGACGATGTCGTCGTCCTGCCCTTGACCGCCTCGCTCCGCCTCGTCCAGGGCGGCGGCGCCTTCCGCCGCTTCGTGCGCTCCATCTCGGTTGCGGTTGCAACGCCTGAGGCCATGCCGGGAGTCGAAGCTGCCATGAGCGACTTGCTCCGCCGCCGCCACGGCCTTTCCCCGCGCGAGGAAAATGACTTCGCCATCACGAACCTGACGGCAGTGGGCGAGACCTTCCAGGAGACCACCAGTGCCATCTCGCTGCTTCTTGGCGCCATCGGCGGGATCAGCCTCGTCGTCGGCGGCATCGGCATCATGAACATCATGCTGGTCTCGGTCACCGAGCGCACGCGCGAGATCGGAATCCGCATGGCGCTCGGCGCCCCGCGCGCCGCCATCCGGCTCCAGTTCCTGCTCGAAGCCCTCATGCTCAGCATCGTCGGCTGCGCTGCCGGCGTCCTGCTCGGCACTGGCCTTGCCATGGCCGCCTCGGAGTTTCTCCCCTTCCCGACCATCATCTCGCCAGCCTCGGTCATCGCCGCCTTCGCCATCTCGGCCGCCGTTGGCATTTTCTTTGGCTGGTATCCCGCCACTCGCGCTGCCCGCCTCTCCCCCATTGAGGCGCTGCGAAGCTAGGCACATGCATCCGCGGCCGCGCGGATCGCGGCGAAGCGGGCGAGCGCCACCTCCCGCGCCTCCCGGTGATCAACAATCGGCGCAACCGCCTCCAGGCTCCCATATTCCGGCGCCCAGCGCGCAACATAGCCCATGGCATCGAACCGCTCGGCCTGGAGGACGGGCGCAAAGATCCGGTAATAGGGCTGCGAGTCCACCCCCGCGCCCGTCACCCACTGCCAGCCCATGGCATTGTTCATGAGGTCGGCGTCAACAAGGGTGTCCCAGAACCATTGCTCGCCCTCGCGCCAGTCGATCCCGAGATGCTTTACGAGAAAGCTCGCGACCACCATCCGCACCCGGTTGTGCATCCACCCCGTCTGCCACAGCTGGCGCATGCCGGCATCCACCAGCGGATAGCCGGTCCGCCCCTGCTGCCAGGCCCGAAGCCACCCCCGCCCCGGCTCGGTTGCAACATCGGTCCATTCCATCCGGTCAAACGCCGGGCGGTGTGGCACCCGGTGCGAATCCGGGTGCTGGCGCACCATCTCATGGGCAAAGTCGCGCCACACCAGCTGCCGCTGCCAGTCCTCCGCCCCGGCCCGCCCCTCGACCGCATGCCAGCAAGCCCGCGCTGACACTTCGCCGAAATGGAGATGGGCAGAAAGCCGTGAGGTCGCCTCCTCGGAAGGAAAATCCCGCCGCGCGCCATAGGCCCCGACTTTTGGCACAAAGGCAGCAAGGGCGGCCTTGGCCCCTGCTTCCCCAGGCACGCCCGCAAACCCGCTTGCCCAGCGCGGGTTGAAGCGCGGCAGCGGCTTCTCCGGCACGGCGGCAAACCGCATCTCCCGCGGCGCCGGCTCGGGCACTTCTGGCGGCCCCAGCGCCACATGCGCCCGCCAATAGGGCGTGAACACGCGAAACGGCGCCCCGCTCCTGGTCACGACAGCTCCAGCCGGCTGCAGGGTTGGCCAGCCGTGCAGCTGCAACAGCGGGGCAAGCCTTGCTTCCACTGGCCCCCACCAGGGCTCCGTTGCCCGCGTTGCATGAATGGCCCGCGCTCCCGTCTCCCGGGCAAGGCTCGCCAGCACTTCGGCTGCCCGGCCTTCCACCACCAGCAGCCGCCCGCCGCGCGCCCTGAGTTCCCCATCAAGTGCGGCAAGGCTGCGCGTCAGCCACCAGCGCGACGCCCCGCCCAGCGGCCGCACGCCTTCGCTCCTATCGTCAAAGACATAGACGGGAAGCACAGGCCCCGCCGCTGCCGCTGCTGCCACCGCCGGCTGGTCGTCGAGCCTGAGATCGTTCCGGAACCAGAGAATCTCCACCATTGCTGCCCCATGCGCTGACGGCTTGCTCGCGGCAACGCGGCAAACTAGGCGGCGCCATGCCCGCTTTCGCCTATGTGAACGGCCGCTATCTGCCGCTCGCCCATGCCAGCCTGCCAGTTGAAGACCGCGGCACCCAGTTCGCTGATGCCGTGTACGAAGTCATCGCCATGTTCGGAAGCCAGCCGCTCGACTGGCGAGCACACTGCTGGCGCCTGCGCCGTGGGCTTGCTGCCCTTTTCATCGCGGGCGCGCCGGAAGAGCCTGCCCTTGCGCACATCGCGAAGACCCTGTGGCGCCGCGCCCGCCTCGAAGATGGCCTCCTCTACATCCAGGTCAGCCGCGGCACTGCCAGGCGCGACCATGGCTTCCCGGCCAACACGGCTCCCAACCTTGTCATGACGGCGCGCGCCTTCGATTTCCGCCAGCGCCTGCGCCAGCAGCAGACGGGCGTTGCCGTCGTCTCGCTTCCTGACCAGAGGTGGCAGCGCTGCGACCTCAAGACGACCGGCTTGCTTGGCGCGGTCCTTGGCAAGGCCGAAGCGCGGCGCCTTGGTGCGTTTGAGGCCATGTTTTACCGCGAAGACGGAACCGTCACCGAAGGTGCCAGCACCAACATGTGGCTGGTCGAGCCTTCCGGCACCCTCGTCACCCACCCGCTCTCGGCCCATATCCTCCCCGGCGTCATGCGCGAGACGGTCCTGCGCCTCGCCCGCGACGCCCAGTTCACGGTCGCCGAGCGCCCATTTACGCTCGCGCAAGCACGCACAGCACCCGAGCTCTTCCTCACCTCGACCACTGGCCCGCTTCTCCCCATCACCCGCCTTGATGGCCGCCCGGTTGGCACTGGCACCGCGCACGCGGGCATCCCCGGCCCCACCGCCACCCGCCTCGCCACCCTGCTGTGGAACGAAATCACCCGCCAGACTGGCTGGCACCCCTGATCTGGTCTTGCCGCCATTGGCAAGACTTGCCAGTTTCCCGCTTCCACGGGAATTGCCATGGCAGAAAGTGCGTCAGCTCTGCGCATCTATCCTATCTTCCGATCAAGCTTTGAGCTGACGGATCGAGATGCCTACGCCAAAGCCGTCACCATTGTCCGTGACTGGATCACTTCGAAATGCGGGCCGGGTTTCCATCTCGGCCAGGGAGACCATGTCCCTTTCGAGTCCTGCGAAGCCCGCGGGACCATCCGTGAGGTCCCCCACGAGGATGGGCGCATCTTCGCCGCCCGTCTCGAGGATCTGCGTGAAGCCGGGAGCGGGCGGACATGGGTCACCGACCTTTTTGTCGAATCCCGCGAAAAGGTCCTGGTCCGCTTCGGTGCTGAACTGCGATTGACCGCTGCCCAGTCCGCCGGCGAGCGTTTCAGCCACAGCCGGCCGCGCGTGGTGCGGGATATTCTCTCTGCTCTCTCCGCCGAGGCTGATGGCGTCGCCCTGACCGAGGCCGCCGAGACCGTCACACTCGAGGATTTTCCCGCCTTCCTCGAACTCCTCACCCGCCAGCGTCGCCTCCCCGTTGTCGCCATCTCCCGCGATGAAGCGGGTGCGCTTGCGATCGATGCGGGCAGCATCGCCCGCGATCTCGCCGGCGGCGCCCATCTGCGAATCCTCGAGGCCGAAGCTTCCTGGGAACTCACCCGGCGATTGGGCAAGTCCTGGTCCGTCTATAACCGCGCCACCCGCCTCTACCTTCCCGGCGTCTCGGAAGACGATGATCCGTTCCGCCACCCGCTCCTGCTCTTTTCTCCCTCAAGGGGCGAGAAGGCGCATCGCGCCTGGCTTGCCGAACGCGTCCTGCCCTTCGGCTTCCGGGACCGCGACCAGGACGCCCGCTTCTGGCGTATCGGCCTCCTGCAACGCCTCGCCCACCCAGCCCAGGCAGGGACTGCTGAGGAAGTCGAGATGCTGAAGGCACAGCTTGCCGAGCTTTCGCGGGACAAGCAGTCGGCCGAAAGCCTCATGGAGGAGGCCAACGCCGCCAAGGAGAAAGCCGAAGCAGAAGCCTCAAGGCTTCAGAACGAATTGGACCAGCTGCGCGCCAGTCTTGCCGCCCTGCCATCGGCCGCGCCCGCGCAAGGAGCGAGCGCAGCCGATGTTGCGCCGCTGATTAGAGGCGCGCTCACGGTCCCCGCCGCGCTCCGCCTGGTCGAGCGGTTGTTCCCAGACCGTCTTGTCGTTCTCGCTTCCGCGCACTCGGCGGCAGCACAGTCGGTGCATTTCCATCTGCCGGAGCGGGCACTCGACCTCTTGTGGAAACTGGCCACCACCTACTGGGCGGAGCTTGCCGGTGGTCGGGGCGATGTCGAGGCGCACAAGGTCTTTGGCAAGGCCTATGCCCCCAAGGAAACCCAGGTCCTGTCGAAACGCGGCCGGTCGCTTCGCACCTTCCGCTGGAACGGCACCGACATCTTCATGGAACGGCACCTGAAGATCGGGGTCAAGGACAGCGCCGCTGAGACTCTCCGCATCCATTTCCACTGGGACGGCGATAGGAACCAGATCATCATCGGCCACTGCGGCCCGCACCTGGACTTCTAGGCCCGCCTCCCCAGCCCCTCTGCCAGCAGCCGGTTTGCCCGCAGCACCACTTCGGCCGGGTCCGGGTCGCCGTCTGCGGCCCACAGCACATAGCGAAGCCCCAGGAACACGTTCATGCCTGCAATCGCCCAAGCCTCCACCTCGCCCACCCCGGCGCTGAGCTCGCCCGCCTCAACGCCTGCCCGCAGCCGCTCGGCAATCCGCCCCACCGTTCGCAGATAATGGGCCTGGTGGGCATCCGCTGCCACGAACTCGGCTTCGTCGATAATGCG
>NZ_JBRCLD010000066.1:0-15991 GCF_053487655.1 Thermaurantiacus sp.
GGTGAAGCCGCGCGCCGGCTCGGTGAGAGCTTCACGGAAACCGGTTTTGCCATCGTCGAGGGCCATGGCATCGCACCAGAGCTCATCGCGCAAGCGCTAAGCGAGGCCCGCGCCTTCTTCGCCCGGCCAGTTGAGCGCAAGATGGCAGCCCATGTGCAAGGCCAGGGTGGTGCGCGCGGCTACACGCCCTTTGGCATCGAGACTGCAAAAGGCAGCGATCTCTTCGACCTGAAGGAATTCTACCACATCGGCCGGGAGCTGCCGGAAGGCCACCGCTACCAGCCCTTCATGCCGCCCAATGTCTGGCCAGAAGGCCAGCCAGGCTTCCGGACAAGCGCACTTGCACTGTTCGCAGCGCTTGAGGCCGCCGGCCTCAAGATCCTTCGCGCCATTGCCGTCTACCTGGGCCAGGCGCCCGACTTTTTCGATGACCCGGTGCGGGAGGGGAACAGCGTGCTGCGCTTTCTCCACTATCCGCCCGTGCCTGAGGATGCACCCAACCTGCGCGCCGGCGCGCACGAGGACATCAATGTCATCACCCTCCTGCTTGGCGCCGAGGAAGCCGGCCTCCAGCTCTTGACACGCCAGGGCGAATGGCTGGATGTGACTGCTCCGGAAGGCACGCTCGTCGTCAATGTCGGCGACATGCTGGCCCGCCAGACCGGTGGTCTTCTGCCTTCCACCACCCACCGGGTCGTCAACCCCGCGCCCGAGCGGCGCCACCTGTCGCGCTATTCCACGCCCTTCTTCCTCCATTTCCGGCCAGACTGGCGGATCGAGCCGCTGCTGCCCAACCCGGAAATGCCGCCGATCACCGCCAACGACTATCTCCTGGAACGGCTGCGCGAGATCCGCCTCATTTGAGGGCGGGCGCCAGCAGCCCACCAGAAGGCGCCGGCGGCCCGCCGGCGGGCGAAGGCGCGCGCCGGCGAACTTCGCCTGCGCGCGTTGCCCCTCTTGAACCTGCGCACCAAGGGCCGGCTTGCCGCAGGCCGCCTTAGGCGGCTTTCAGCACCTGCTCGATTTCCTTCTGCGCGGCCGGCTCGTCGATGTTCTTCATCGCAGCGAGCTCGCGCGCCAGGCGCGAGATCGCGGCCTCGTAGATCTGCCGTTCCGAGTAGCTCTGCTCGGGCTGGTCCTCGGCGCGGTGGAGATCGCGCACCACCTCAGCGATCGAGACAAGGTCGCCGGAGTTGATCTTGGCTTCATATTCCTGGGCCCGGCGCGACCACATGATGCGGCGGATGCGGGGCTTGCCCTTCAGCGTCTGGAAGGCGGTCATGAGCGTGGCTTCCGAGGAGAGCTTGCGCATCCCGACGGTCTCCACCTTGTTCACGGGAACCTTGAGGGTCATCCGTTCCTTGTCGAACCGCAGCACATAAAGCTCGAGCTTCGCGCCCGCGATCTCGCTGGTCTGGACTTCGATGACTCTCCCCACGCCATGCTTGGGATACACGACCATGTCCCCAACCTGGAACCCGAGCGACCTTGCTGCAGCCATGTTCGTCCTTTCTTCTGGAAGTGAGGCCGTCGCTGCCACCGCGCCCTCCCGGGGGAGGACTCACACGGGGTCAGCCCCGCCGCTCATGTTCCCGTTGGCGCGAACCGCGACGTCCCGATTCTGTCATTCTCCACGGTTCACCGGGCGCACCCGGTCTGGACTCCTCGACCGCCGCACCGCTCTCGCCTTGCATGCGCACAGGCGGCATCGAGGCCTGAGCTGCATATCAGAATGATGACGAAAAAGCTACCGAAGATTGGCGAAGGCCGAGAAGCCCAGCTCAGACCGCATCCTGCATTTCATCCACTGCATCCGGGCCGGCCATGAGCGCGTCTGAAACCCCTCCGGCATTGGCGCGGATTGCCGCCTCGATGCGGGCGGCAACCTCCGGGTGGTCGGCAAGATAGGCTTTGGCATTCTCGCGGCCCTGGCCGATGCGGACTGAATCGTGGGAGAACCAGGCACCGGACTTCTCAATAATACCGGCCCTGACACCAAGGTCGAGAATTTCCCCCACCTTGCTGATCCCGCTCCCGTACATGATGTCGAATTCGACCTGCCGGAACGGTGGTGCCACTTTGTTCTTGACCACCTTTACCCGCGTTGTGTTGCCAACGATCTCGTCCCTGTCCTTGATCTGGCCGGTGCGGCGAATGTCGAGCCGGACGCTGGCGTAAAATTTGAGGGCATTGCCGCCAGTCGTCGTCTCGGGGTTGCCATACATCACCCCGATCTTCATCCGCACCTGGTTGATGAAGATGACGATCGAGCGGCTGCGCGAGATCGAGCCCGTCAGTTTCCGCAAGGCCTGGCTCATCAGGCGGGCCTGCAGCCCGACATGGCTGTCCCCCATCTCGCCCTCGATCTCGGCGCGCGGCACAAGGGCTGCAACCGAGTCGACCACGAGCACATCAATGGCGTTCGAGCGCACCAGCGTATCGACGATCTCGAGCGCCTGCTCGCCCGTATCAGGCTGGGAGACGATGAGATTGTCCGTGTCAACTCCAAGCTTCTTGGCGTAGATGGGGTCGAGCGCATGCTCGGCATCGACGAACGCCGCCGTGCCGCCTGCCTTCTGGGCTTCGGCAATCACATGCAGCGCAAGCGTCGTCTTGCCCGAGCTCTCGGGCCCGTAGATCTCAACCACCCGGCCGCGCGGCAGCCCACCGATCCCGAGCGCAATGTCAAGGCCAAGCGAGCCCGTTGAGATTGCCTCGATCTCGAGCGTCTCGCGGCTGCCCAGCCGCATTGCCGAGCCCTTGCCGAATGCCCGGTCGATCTGCGCGAGCGCCGCTTCCAGCGCCTTTTCCCGTTCCATCTGCGTCCCCACCAGCGCGTCTCGACCCGGACTGCAGGCGTAACGGAACAAAGCAGGAAAGAAAAGGCCCCCGCGCAGCAAGCCTCGCTAGACGAGCGCTGCGACCGACCGCTCGAGGTCCGCCAGGCGAAAGGGCTTGGCAAGAAAGGCCACATCGAGCCCGCCGAGCGCTTCGCGGGCACTCGCGTCGGCATAGCCAGATACCAGCAGCACGGGAAGACCTGGCCGCCGGGCCCGCAGGCGGCGGGCAAGCTCAACTCCATCCACTCCTGGCATTCGCACATCGGATACAAGAGCACAGATCGCAGGGTTGGCAGCAAAGGCTGCTTCCGCCTGTGCCCCGTCTGCAACCGCAATCACGTCATAGCCAGCCTGCTCGAGGCCCCGCCGGGCACAGCTGCGCAGCAGCTCCTCGTCCTCAGCGAGCAGGAGCAGGGGCTGCCCGGAAGGCGCAGCGTGGTCAGATTCATTGCGCGCCACCGGCAGATAGATGGTAAAGCGGGCGCCGCGGCGGGGCGCATCATCGAGCAGGAGAAACCCGCCCGACTGTTTGATAAGGCCATAGGCCGTCGGCAGGCCGAGCCCAGTTCCCGCGCCCTCGCCCTTGGTGGTGAAATAGGGCTCGAAGATCCGGGCCCTGAGTGCCGGAGGGACGCCCGGGCCATCATCGGTCACCGAAAGCGCAGCATAAGCCCTTTCTGGCATGAAGCGCTTTGCATCATGGGGAAGATCGGCATGACTGACGCACGCAAGCCCGATCGTGACATGCCCCGGCTGGCTGCCGATCGCATCGCGGGCGTTGGCAACCAGGTTCATCACCACCCGCTCGAGCGCCTGCGGATCGGCATCGACGGTTGTGCCGCGCCGGCTTTGAAGCGACAGGCCAATGTGCCGGCCGAGCAGCGCCCGCAGCACGGGCTCCATCTGCGCAAGAAGGCGCGCAAGATCGATGCGCGATGGCCGCAGCTGTTCCTGGCGTGAGAAGGCAAGAAGCTTGCGGATGAGGGCCCCGGCCCGCTCCGCCTGGCTGATAATCGCCCCGAGATCCTGGGCCAGGTCGCCATCGGGTGGAACCCGTGCACTCAGAAGCTCGGCCGCCGCCAGAATCCCGCCGAGCATGGTGTTGAGATCATGGGCAAGCCCGGCAGCGAGCAAGCCGACGCCCTGCATTTGCAGCGGCTCCTGCCCGCGCAGGCCCGGCGGCAACTGGCGCCCGTTCCTCCCCTTCCCTCCGCCGCGCACCCTGGCGCTGCCTGCAACTGACGGCAGCGCTTCAGCCGTAGCGTTGCTCGGTCCAGGGGTCTCCGACATTGTGATAGCCGCGCACTTCCCAGAAGCCCGGCTTGTCAACGGCCACAATCTCGATTCGCTTAAGCCACTTCGCGCTCTTCCAGAAATAGAAGCGCGGGATGACCGCGCGCACGGGCCCGCCATGTTCGCGTGCAAGCGGCACCCCATCATGGGCATGCGCGAGAAGACAGCCATCCTCGGCAAAATGGTCGAGGCAGAGATTGGTGGTGTAGCCATCATAGCTGTGGAGGATGACATGCCTCGCCACAGGCAGCGGTTGCACGAGATCGAGGATGACGGAGGTCGCAACTCCCGTCCAGCGGTTGTCATAGCGGCTCCACTGGGTCACGCAGTGGATGTCGGACATGTCTTCTATTTGCGGCAGGGCGCGGAAACCGTCCCAGTCGAGTGTCACCGGGTTCACCACTTCCCCGTCGATCTGGAGCCGCCAGTCGGCGAGCGGCACGTGGGGCTGAACCCCAAGGTCAAGCACCGGCCAGCTTTCGACCAGCCGTTGCCCGGGCGGGAGCCGCAGGGCCTTGTCGGGATCAGGCCGCCCGGTCAAAAGCCGCCCGGCGCGCGCCCAGGCCTCTTTGGCGGCAACCAGCTTCGCCCGCCGGCCGTCGTCGCTCATGCCGGTTCGGCCGCCTGCCGCTGCCGCCGGAACAGCCGGCGCCGCTGCCACCGCCGCGCCACCCACAGCCGCCAGCCAAGCTGCCCGGCGAGATAGCCCAACCCCCCGGCCGCAATGGCAAACAGGATGAGGCCGAGATAGGTCGTCCCCACCATCTCGATCCCCTGGGTCAGCCAGCGGTCGACGGGATTGTCGGTTGCCCCCAGCACCCGGTCAGCACGAGCGCGGAAATCGAGCAGCCTGGCGCCCGCCTGGTAGGCCGCGACATAGACAACCGGAAAGGTGATGGGGTTGGTCACCAGCGTCGAGAGTGCGGCGACAGGAAGATTGGCCCGCACGCCAAAAGCAAAGGCCGCGGCAAAGGGCGTTTGGGCGATCGGGATGGCGAAGGCCGCGAACAGCCCGAGCGCAAGCCCGCGCGCCACGCCGCGGCGGTTGAATCGCCACACCAGCGGGCTTGTCAGCTTGTGGGCGAAGGGGCGAAGCCAGCGGTTCGCCTCCAGCGCCTCGCGGGTGGGCAAGTGTCTGCGCAGCCACTCCATCACGCGCCCAGATAGTCCTTCGGGAGAAGCGCGAAAAGGCCCCCCCGGGCATGGCCTATGCCGGAGCTCTGTCTCAGCCCTTGTCGCGCAGCAGGCGCGCCTTTTCGCGCGCCCAGTCGCGGTCGCGCACTGCCTCGCGCTTGTCGTGGAGCTTCTTGC
Organism: Thermaurantiacus sp.; assembly: GCF_053487655.1. NCBI lineage: Bacteria > Pseudomonadati > Pseudomonadota > Alphaproteobacteria > Sphingomonadales > Sphingosinicellaceae > Thermaurantiacus > Thermaurantiacus sp. The sequence goes on from NZ_JBRCLD010000066.1 coordinate 5,445, forward strand.
CCTTCGCCAGTGCCAGCTCAACCTTGGCCCGGCCGCGATCGTTGAAATAGATGGAAAGCGGCACCAGCGTCCGCCCCTCGCGGGCAACCGCGCCATGCAGCTTCGCGATCTCGCGGGCGTGGAGCAGCAGCTTCCTCGGCCGGCGCGGCTCATGGTTGAAGCGGTTGCCATGGCTCCATTCGGGGATGTTGGCGTTGATGAGCCAGGCCTCGTCTCCCGTCACTTCGGCATAGCTTTCGGCAATCGTCGCCTGGCCAGCGCGAAGCGACTTCACTTCCGTGCCAGTGAGCACGATCCCGGCCTCGAAATGCTCCTCGAGGAAATAGTCATGGGCGGCCTTGCGGTTCTCGGCAGCCACCCGGATCTTGGTCGCAGCCGGCTTGGGGCGCGTCATCTCAGGGCGCGATCCCGGCGTGGGCAAGCGCGGCATCGACGGCCGCGCGCGAGGCCGGTCCCGGCGCGGGGACTGGCAGCCGTACATCGGGAGACATCCCCCGCACCAGCGAAAGCGCATATTTGACTGGCCCCGGCGACGGGTCTGTGAAGAGGGCCTGGTGCAGCGGCCACAGCTGGTCCTGCAGTGCAAGTGCCGTTGCGAAATCGCCGTCGAGCGCTGCCTTCACTTGCGCTGCATTCAGCCGAGGGGCGACATTGGCCGTGACCGAAATGGCGCCATGGCCACCATGGGCGATGATCCCAAGCGTCATGTAATCATTCCCGGAAAGGATGAGGAAGTCCGGGCCGCACAGGGCGCGGATCTCCGAGACTCGATTGATATCCCCCGTTGATTCCTTGACCCCGATGATGCGCGGGTGGGTGGCAAGCTCGGCCAGCGTCTCGCTCGCCATGTCGATGCCGGTCCGCCCCGGGATGTTGTAGACGAGAATCGGCAAGGCACTCGCCTCGGCAACCGCGCGGAAGTGGAGCAGAAGGCCGCGCTGGCCGGGGCGGTTGTAATAGGGGCAGACGATAAGCGCTGCATCCGCGCCTGCAGCTGCCGCCCGCTCGATATGGTGGATGGCAACTGCCGTATCGTTGGAGCCGCAGCCGGCAATCACGGGCACCCGCCCGCGCGCTGCTGCAACCGTCAGTGCCACCACCTCGTCATGCTCGGCGATAGAAAGCGTCGCCGCCTCACCCGTGGTGCCGCAGGGCACCAGCCCCGCCGAGCCCTCGGCGATCTGCCACTCGACCAGCTCGAAAAGCGCATCCTTGTCCACGCGCCCATCCCGGAACGGCGTGACAAGGGCGGGAATGGAACCAGTGATAAGCGGCATGGCAGACGTTCCGTGCACGGCCGATGAGGCCAAAGGTCCCGCAGTGGCGCAGGCAGTTCACTGCGCCTAAAGCCTCGCCCATGCTTTCGCAATGGATGCCCCACCTGCTCCCCGCCCTCGCCATCCTGCTCCCGCTCTTCCTCCCGCTTGCACCCGCTGCCGCCCAGCAGGGCGAGGAGGCCTGGCTTGCCTCCGCCTTCGCCCGCAACGATGCCGGGGCGCCCGCGCCCCCCTCCGGCGGCCCCACCCCGCTTGCGGGCGCGCTTGCCACCTGGGACTGGCTCCGCCGCCCAGCCAAAACCGCTGCAACCCGGCTGCCGCTTGCCGAGACAGCCGCCTGGCTTGCTGCCAATCCGGGCTTTCCCAACCATGGGGACATCCGCCGCCGCGCCGAAGCGCAAGCCTCTGACCCGACGCTTACGCCCGACCCCGAGGCCCGCCGCTTTTTCGCCCTCGTCCAGCCCGAGAGCACGGCCGGCCGGGCCCGCTTTGCACTCCTGCTCGCCGCCGAGCCCGAGCGCATGGCCGTTGCTCGCGACCAAGCCCGCGCCGCTTGGGTGACAACAGGCATGCCCGAACCGCTCGAGCGCGACCTGCTCGCCCGCTTCGGCGCCGTCCTGACGCAGGCCGACCACGCCCGGCGCACTGACGCCCTCCTCTGGGCCGGGCAGACCAGCGCTGCGAGCCGGATGCTGCCGCTGCTCGAGGAGGACCAGAGGGCACTCATGGCGGCAAGGATCGCGCTCCGGACTGGTGCCGCAGACGCCGAAGCACGCGCCGCCTCGGTGCCGGCAAAGTTCCGCGAGAATGCCGGCCTTGTCCATGACCGCGCGCTCTGGCTCGAGCGGAACCGCGGCCTTGCCTCCGCCGAGGCGCTGCTCGCTGCCGCCCGCGTCGACCCTTCGACCATCAGCGCACCGCGCACCTGGCTGCAGCGCCGCCTCACGCTTGCCCGAGCCGCCTGGCGCCGCGGCGAGGCTCTGCTCGCCGAGCGGATTCTCGCTGGCCACGGCTTGCCGATCGGCCCCGAGACTCGCGCCCAGCCGCTCGGCGTGCGAGTCGATCTCTCCGACACCGAGTGGCTCGCAGGCTTTCTCGCGCTCCGGGTCAACGGCCGGCCCGAGGCGGCAGTGCAGCATTTCACACGCTTCAACCAGCTGGTGCAGACTCCGATCAGCCGTGCGCGCGGCGACTATTGGCTGGGCCGGGCGGAGAAGGCCCGCGGCAACGCCGCTGCTGCGACGGCGGCCTTCACGCGTGCCGCCCAATATTTCGACAGCTTCTATGGTCAGCTCGCCGCCGAGGCGCTTGGCCGCATGCCGGCCCTGCCTGCCCTTGCGCCGCTGTCAGTCCCGGCGGAAACGCGTGCCGCTGTTGAGGCCCTCCCGCTCGCCCGCGCCCTCGTCCTCCTCGGCCGCATGGGCGACGGCGAGCGCCAGTCCCCCTTCGTGCGGGCCTTGTCGAGCGCACTCAAGAGCCCGGCCGAGCGGCGTGCGGCCGCAGAGCTGGGGCTCCGGCTCGGCCGCCCGGATCTTGCCGTCTGGCTTTGGCGCGAGGCCCGGCCACAGGGCGATCTTTCGCTGTTCGACCTCGCCTGGCCTCGGCTTCCCGCCGCCGTGCCTCAGGACAGCTACATCTATGCCCACGCCATCGCCAGGCAGGAATCGAGCTTCGACCGCTTCGCCCTGTCCTCGGCTGGCGCCCGCGGCCTTATGCAGCTGATGCCAGCAACCGCCGCCGAAGTCGCCAAGCGGCTCGGGCTTCCCTACAGCGCCGGTCGCCTGTTCTCAGACCCTGCCTACAATATCCTGCTTGGCACCGACTATCTCCGGCTGCGGCGCGAAAATCTCGGCAACTGGATGCTCGCCGCCGCCGCCTACAACGCCGGGATCGGCAATGCCCGCCGCTTCATGGCCCAGAATGGTGACCCAAGAACCTTGCCGACGACCGAGGCCGTCATCGACTGGATCGAGGCCATCCCGATCGCCGAGACTCGCTCCTATGTCCAGCGCGTAACCGAGAATGCGGTCATCTATTCGCTTCTTGAGCCTGGCCGGCCAGATGCGCGGCCTCGTGCCTCCGCCTGGCTCAAGTCGGGGTCATAGCCGGTATTTGACTGGCTTTAGCGGATATTCCGGGCCAGCGCGCCGGTCGCCCCGGGCGAGTGCGAACACAACGCTTGAAAGCGCGAGAAGTGCAACGAGGTTGGGAAGCGCCATCGCCGCATTGGCGATGTCCCCCAGGCGCCACACGAGCGTCAAATCCTGGAACGAGCCGACCCAGATGACGAGGCACCAGAGGATGCGCCAGGACAAGTGCAGCCTTCGCTCCCCTGTGGCCGAAGCTCCCGGCACCTGGTCATAGAGGAAGGTGATCGCCCGCTCGCCATAGTAGGACCAGGTGAGGAGGGTTGTGAAGACGAACAGGATGAGCGCGACCGAAGCAACAAGGGTGCCCACCGGGATGCCGGCGATCGGCAACGGGAAGGCGGCTGCAAAAGCGCCGGACGTCATGGCAAAGCCGGACAAATCAGACTGCCAGGCATGCGCCACCGTTGCCACGCTGCCGTCGGCAAGCCGGTGGGTGAACTCGCCCTCGACGGTCAGCAGCACCAGCGCCGTCATGGTGCAAATGACGATGGTGTCGATGAAGGTGCCCATCATCGCAAATCGCCCCTGTTTTTCGGGGTCGTCCGTCTTGGCGACGGCATGGGCGATGGGGGTGGAACCCTGCCCGGCCTCGTTCGAGAAGAGACCGCGCGCCACGCCAGCGCGGATAGCAAGGATGACGGCCGCCCCCAGGAAGCCGCCTGAGGCCGCCTGAGGCGCGAAGGCGCCAGCGAAGATGCGCGCGAACGTCTCGGGGACCGAGTCGATGTCGAGCAGGATGGCAAGCAGCGCCATCAGGATATAGGCGCCTGCCATCAGGGGCACGACCCGCTCGGCGACCGCCCCGATCGACTTAATCCCTCCGACGATGACGATGAACACAAGGGCAGCGACGATCGCACCACCGATCGCATCGTCGAGGCCGGTCAGGGCGTTGATCGAATCCGCGACACTGTTGGCCTGAATGCCATTACCCGTCACCAGCGCCGAAAACAGCGCCCCAATACAGAACAGGATGGCAAGCCAGCGCCAGCGGGGCCCGAGCCCCATCATGATGTAGCTCATCGGCCCGCCGCGGTAGGCGCCTTCGGGCGTCCGCTCACGATAGCGGATGGCAAGCGCCCCTTCGGCAAAGGCAAGCGCCATGCCGATGAGCGCTGTCACCCACATCCAGAAGATGGCCCCCGGCCCGCCGAGCGAAATCGCGGTTGCAACGCCCGCGAGATTGCCTGTCCCCACCTGTCCCGAAAGCGCCGTCGAAAGCGCGGCAAAGGGCGAGATCTCGCCACCCTCGCTGCTTCCCTTGCGGTCGCGCCCGATGAGGCTTGCAAAGGCCGATCCCAGCCGCCGCAACGGGTAGAAGCGCAGCCCCACCATGAAGAAGAGGCCGGTGCCGAGCAGCATGACAACCATGGGCGGAAACGGCAGCAGCTGGGCGCCGTTCCAGCTTCCACCCCAGATGAAATCGCTCACATTGACAACGCGATCGATCAAGGATTCCATGCCTGACCCCCGGCCAAACCTGAACCGGATAGGACGGATTGCCCAAAAGTCGAGAGCAGCCGCTGCCGGCACGCGCAGCCGCGCCACCTCTGTTGCCGCCGCGCAACCCGCTGCAGTTGCCACCGGCCGCGATGATACCCTATCCCCTCCGTCATGCTTCTCGACGTCGCCGATCTCGCCTTCCGCCACCCGGGCGGCGGCGGTGTCGGACCACTCAGCTTCACCCTTGCTGCTGGCGAAGCCTGTCTGCTTCTCGGGCCCTCCGGCTCGGGCAAGTCCACCCTCGTCCAGCTGATCGCAGGCCTGCTCTCGCCGCAGTCGGGCAGCATTCTCTTGGCAGGGGAACCCATGCATGCGCTCGGAGCCACAGGGCGCGACAACCTGCGCCGGCGCACGCTTGCCATTGTCTTCCAGTCGCTGCGCCTCGTCTCGGCGCTCTCCGTCCACGCCAATCTCGCCCTCGCCCGCCGGCTCGCCGGCCTGCCGGCCGATCCGGCGCGGATGGGCGCCCTCCTTGAGCGCCTCGGCATTGCCCACCTCGCCGGCCGCCTGCCGCGCGAGCTCTCACAGGGCGAAGCGCAGCGGGCAGCGCTTGCGCGCGCACTCGTGACAGAGCCCAAGCTGCTGCTGGCCGACGAGCCAACCTCTGCCCTTGATGACAGCGCCGCAGCCGCCGCGGCAATGCTCCTCCTCGACTGCGCCCGCGAGGCCGGGGCAGCGCTTCTGGTTGTGACGCATGATTCCCGCCTGAAGCCGCACTTCGCCCGCGCAATTGCGCTCGGAGCCGATGGCCGAATCGCGACGGACACGGCCATATGATGACGCTTGCGCTCGCCTATCTTCGCGACCGCGCCGGCCAGTCGCTCCTCAATGTCTTGCTTCTTGCGCTCGCCGTTGCTTCGCTGGTCGCGCTCCTCCTCGTCTCGGCCCGGGTCACCGACCGCTTCGCCCGCGATAGCGCCGGCATCGACTTGGTCGTCGGCGCCAAGGGCTCGCCGCTCCAGCTCATCCTCTCGGCCGTCTTCCACCTCGACCAGCCGACCGGAAACGTGCCGCTCGAGACGGTCGCGATGCTTCGCGCGGATCCTGGCGTTGCTCGCGCAATTCCGCTCGCGCTCGGCGACAATTTCCGCGGCTTCCGGATCGTCGGCACCGAGCCGGCCTTCCTCGACCTGCACGGGAGCCGGCTTGCCGAGGGGCGCCTGTGGAAGGAATCGATGGAAGCCGTCATCGGCGCCGAAGTGGCAAGGCGCACCGGGGCAGGGCTTGGCCAGCGCTTCCTCGGCAGCCATGGTCTTGGCGCTGATACCGATGGTGCGATGGCGCACGCCCACGCCCCCTTCACCGTCACTGGGGTCCTTGGGCCCACAGGCACCGTTGTCGACCGGCTCATCCTGACTTCGGTCGAAAGCGTCTGGGACGTCCATGGCATCGCCCACGCCGAGGCGGCCGCCGGGGATCATGCCCACGATCACGAGCACAGCCACGACCATGGCCACGACCATGGCAAACCCGCAACGCCCGCGCTCGCCGGGCGCGCCACGCTCGAACCCGAAGTCACCGCGGTCCTCGTCACCTACGCCTCGCCCGCGGCTGCCATCCGCCTGCCGGCTGCAATCAACCGCGAGACGGCACTCCAGGCCGCCGTCCCAGCGCAAGAGACAGCACGGTTCCTCGGCCTGTTTGAAGGCGCGATTGCCGGTGCCCGCGTGCTTGCCCTACTCGTCGCGGCAGCTGCTGCGCTCTCCATCTTCACGGTGCTTCTTGCAGCCGCCCGCGCCCGGGCCGGCGATCTCGCGCTCCTGCGCGTCATGGGCGCGCGGCCAGGCCAGCTCTTTGGCACCGTCATTCTGGAAGGCCTGTTGCTTGCTGCAGCCGGCGCCCTCCTTGGCCTCCTCCTCGGCCATTTCGCAGTCGAGCTCGCCGCCCGGAGCTTCCCGGCGCTCGCTGCAACTGGCGTGACCGGCCTCGCCTTCCTTCCAGGCGAAGGGCTCATCCTTGCCGGCGCCCTCCTTCTTGGCGCCATTGCCGCCGTGCTTCCCGCAGCAGCACAGTTCCGGACCGATCTTGCGACAACGCTCGCCAGGGCCCAATAGAAGCGCCATGCGCCGCTTTGTCTGGCTGCTGCTTGCCGCTGCTGCCCCCGCCTCCGCCTTCCAGGACGGCGGCAGGGCGCCCGTTGAGGATATCTGGAAGCCGGCCCCCACGCCCAAGGGCGGCATTTCCTGGCAGCTGCTCGAGTCGACGAAGGAAACGACCCGCACGGATGCCCAAGGCTATATCCGCGCCCGGCCCGTGTTCCCGGCCGCAGTCAAGGCACTCAATGGCAAGCGCGTGAAGGTCGCAGGCTGGATGCTGCCACTCGAGAACGCGGCCCGCCAGCGCCATTTCGTGCTGCTCGCCTACCCGCCCGGCTGCCCCTTCCATTTCCACGCCGGGCCCACCCAGTTCATCGAAGTGAAGGCCGACACCGCCTTCCCAGTTGACATCGAGAACGCCATTATCGTTGAAGGCGTGCTCGAGCTGACCGGCCAGGATGAGAGCGGCATTTTCTACCGGCTGAAAGCCGCCCGGCCGTCCTGACCGGGCCGGCCGATTTCACCGCGCCGCCCACCCCGGGGCAGCCGATCCTGTCGCACCGTCCACCCCTGGCCGGCCATAGGCTGCGCGCGTGGAGAAAGGCTGTAGCCCGCCAATCATCAGGGTCAGGGCGCTGTCAGGCCCCGGGCGATTGCACAGTGAGAGCCAGCCGCGCGGGCTCCAGCGGCCTCAGTGCAGGCGGATGATCCCGTCCACCAGCCGCACTTCTGCTGGCTGGAGCAGCGCGGAATGGGCAATCCTTATCTCGTGAATGGTTGCCTCCACTTCGCGCCGCCAATGGTCGAGGAAGCGGCTGAGCGCGGGAAAGCGCGGCGCCTCATCCAGCGTCTGCCACACGAACTGCTGCAGCAGCGAGGGGTGGTCGGGCATCCAGTAGGCGATTTCCGCCGTCAGCAGCCCCTGCCCCTGCCACCGCCGCACAAAGTCGGCATCCGTCCCTTTGCCAACACCCGTCATTTTCGTCTCCCGTCAATGGGTGCTCCGCTCCGCCGGACTTCGCGTCCTGTCATGCTTGCGTCATGCTCACAAACAACGGCTGTGTAGGCAAGACCCTGAATTGGTGAAGATTTGTGGCAGCACTTGACCTCCTGGAGTGCCAAGGCCTCGACACCCTTGCATCCCCTTGGCTAGACGCGCTCCATGTTCCCCAGCCGGAGAAAATTGGCCCCATGTCCCTGCGCGCATCCGTCGCAGCCCCAGCGCTTGCGCTCGCCCTCGTGCTGACCCCCGACGTAGCACTCGCCGAACCGGCCACCACGGCAACCGCGGCAGCCGCCAGCAATCCCCTGCTCGGCCAATGGACGCTTCCCTTCGGCGCTCCGCCCTATGACCGCATCCGCCCCGAACATTATCTGCCCGCCATCGAGGCCGCCATGGCGGAAACGAGGAAAGGGCTCGATGCCATCGCCAACAGCCGGGCCCGCCCCACATTCGCCAACACCATTGAGGCCATGGAGCGCGCGTCCCGCCCCTTGAGCCGCGTCACGGCCGTCTTCTTCACGGTCACAGGCGCAGACGGCACGCCCGAAATCCAGGCGATCGAAAAGCAGGTCCAGCCGATGCTCGCCCGCTTCACTTCCGAGACCTATCTCGACCAGCGGCTGTGGCAGCGCGTGAAAACCCTTCACGACCAGCGCAAGCGACTGAGGCTCACGCCCGAACAGGCCCGTCTGCTCGAAGTCACCCACCGCAATTTCATCCGCGCTGGTGCCGCACTCCGTGCTGACGAGCGCCGCCGCATAGCGCAAATCGACGAGCGGCTTTCCGCGCTTGGCGTCGAATTCGCCCAGAAGCTTGTCGCCGACCAGAAGGCCTCCGACCTCGTCCTGACCGAAGCCGAAATGGAAGGCCTCCCACCTGATGCGAAGGCCGCAGCTGCAGCCGCTGCCAAGGCCCAGGGCAAGCGAGGCTTTCTCGTTGCCTCCACGCGCTCGGATGTCGAACCTTTCCTGACCCTTGCCACCAATCGCGCTGCACGCGAGAAGGTCTGGCGCGCCTTTGTCATGCGCGGGGACAATGGCAACGCCAACGATACCAACGCCCTCATCCGCGAGATGCTGGCGCTCCGGCTCGAGCGCGCGAAGCTCCTCGGCTATGCAACCCATGCCGATTATGCGCTCGAGACCAGCATGGCGAAGACGCCGGCCGCTGCGCTCGCCCTCTCGCGGCGGGTCCTTGATGCGGGGCTCGCGCGCGCCCGCGCCGAAGAAGCTGACCTCCTGAAACTCGCGGCAGCAGATGGCCTCAACCGCATCGAGCCCTGGGACTGGCGCTTCTATGCCGAGAAGCTGAGAGCCCAGCGCTTCGCCTTCGATGAGGGCGAGCTCAAGCAATATCTCCCGCTCGAGGGCATGGTCCAGGCCCTGTGGGAGACGACCGAGCGGCTGTTCGGCCTCAAAGTGACCGAGCGCCCCGACATCCCGGGCTATGCCGAAGGCGTGCGGGTGTTCGAGGTGAAGGAGGCGGATGGCCGCCATATCGGCCTCTTCTATGCCGACTGGTTCACGCGCCCGACCAAGCGCCCTGGCGCCTGGATGAACGCCATCCGCAGCCAGGACGGAATGACCGGCACCACCCCCATCGTTGTCAACAACTGCAACTATGTGGTGCCCGCCGCCGGCCAGCCGGCGCTGCTCTCGCTCGACGATGCCGACACCCTCTTCCACGAGTTCGGCCATGCCCTCCATGGCCTGCTCTCGAACACCCGCTACCCCTCGCTCGCCGGCACGGCGGTCTACCGCGACTTCGTCGAGTTCCCGAGCCAGGTCTATGAGCACTGGGTAACGGAGCCCGAGATCCTCGCCCGCTTCGCCCGCAACGCCGCCGGGCAACCCATGCCAAAGGCGCTGCTTGACAAGGTGCTCGCCGCGCGCACGTTTAACCAGGGGTATCTCACGGTCCAGCAGCTCGCCTCGGCCATGGTCGACATGGAAATCCACCAGCTGACCGAGATCCCCGCCGACTTCGACCCGCGCGCCTTCGAAGCGCAAGTGCTGCAGAAGCTCGGCGTGCCGGAGTCGATCGGCATGCGCCACCGGCTCGCCCACTTCACCCACCTGTTCCAGGGCGGCGGCTATGCGGCCGGCTACTATGCCTATACTTGGGCTGAAGTGCTGGAGGCGGACGCCTTCGATGCCTGGAAGGAAGCCGGCGGCCCCTGGGACCGGAGCGTTGCCGACCGCTTCCGCCGCGAGATCCTGGCTGTGGGCAACAGCCGCGACCCGGCCGAGAGCTACAAGGCCTTCCGCGGTCGCATGCCGACCGCCGACGCCCTCCTCAGGAACCGCGGCCTCGCACCGGATCCGACGGCCGCGGCGTCCTCGGGGAAGTGACGAACCCGGCCAGCCGCGCCAGCCCCTCGGCAAGCCGCGCATCGTCCGCCGTCAGGCTCAGGCGCACATGGCCGCGACCGGCGGCGCCGAAGGCCGAGCCGGGCAGCACGCAAACGCGAGCCTCCTCGAGGAGGGCGCGGGCAAAGGCAAGATCATCGCCGCCGACATGGAGGAAGACGAACATCCCCCCGTCAGGCGGGGCGAGCGTGCAGCCAGGAAGGCTGCCA
>NZ_JBRCLD010000067.1:0-6083 GCF_053487655.1 Thermaurantiacus sp.
GGTGTGGGGGCTACGGGCCGAGGCTTCATCCTGAGTAGAATTTACAGGCCGCCAATTATCTTCAAAGTCGTGAAAGCCAATATTGTGATTAATATATACCGAATCCAGCGCAACTGCTTGTTCATGCTGTCCAACAGAGACACGATCATAACGACATATTCTCTTAAATAGACGATTGATCTATTTACTGTGCTTTTATCGTAAGACACGACATGCTCGGCTTCAGAGGCTCTGCCCATGTCCGATAGACGTGCAGCGTCTCGCATCCACCAATCTAGACGGGAATAGATGAGTTTGTCGACTTCCTTGCTGGACATTCGTTTTCCTAACGAGGGGGCCGAATTTCGTGCAGACAGAAGCGCTTGCTTGCTATTTGATTGCCGGCAGCCCGTAAGTGCCCATTCACAAGCTGTCGCTTAGCTCTAACCCATTGAAAGAGTTGGTGGACGCACTAGGGCTCGAACCTAGGACCCGCTGATTAAGAGTCAGCTGCTCTACCGACTGAGCTATGCGTCCACGCCCGGGAAGCGGGCGCGGCGGTTAGCAAGGCGGGGGCGGTGTGTCCAGCCCTCGGTGTGCAAGCGCGGACTGGTGCGGCGGCGGTTCTCCTGGTCAATCCCGATCAGGATCCCGAGCGCAGGCATGATGGTGAGCATGGAGCTCCCGCCATAGCTCATGAGCGGCAGCGGCAGCCCGGCAACAGGGGCGAGCCCCATTACCATCATGAGGTTGATGACGACATTGTAGAAGAGGCTCATGGTGAGGCCGCCTGCGACCAGCCGCTCAAAGGTGCCAGTGGCGCGAAACGCCACCCGCCAGCCCCAGGCCAAGAGGACACCATAGCCGGCAAGGACGGCAAAGCCGCCAAGCAGGCCCCATTCTTCGGCCATGGTGGCGAAGATGAAGTCCGTGTGTGGCTCGGGAAGGTAGGAAAGGTGGCTTTGCGAGCCCTCAAGAAAGCCCTTGCCTGTGATTCCGCCCGAGCCGATCGCGATCTTGGACTGGGTGATGTGGTAGCCAGCGCCCAGCGGATCAGCGCCGGGATTGAGGAAGATGAGGACCCGGGCCTTCTGGTAATCGTGGAGCAGGTTGAAGAGGAGCGGCAGCGAAGCTGCGACAATCGCCCCCGGGATAAGGAAATACCAGATCGAAAGCCCGGCCAGGAACATCATCGTGGCCCCAGCGGCAACATAGGTTATGGCGCTGTCGAGATCGGGCTGGAGCATGACCAGGCCGAACGGCAGGGCGATGAGGAGAAGGGGCAACCAGAGGCCAAGGGGCCGCCCGATATAGGCAAGCGGCAGGAACTGGTAGACGCGCGCAAGCGCAAGGACGAGGGCAAGCTTCATGAACTCGGACGGTTGCAGCCGCATGAACCCGATATCGAGCCAGCGCTGCGCACCGCCGCTGATGGAGCCGATGAGCTCGACCAAGACGAGGGCGAGGAGCGTGATAGCGTAGAAGGGAAAGGCGATCCGCAGCCAAAGACCGGGCGGCAGGAGACCGATGGCGAGCATGAGGATGCTCAAGACCGCCAGTCTTAAGAGGTGGTTGCCAGCCCAGGGCGTGAGGCTGCCGCCGGCCGCGGAATAGAGCACGAGGGCACCGAAGCCGCCGAGTGCAAGCACGACGATGACGATGCCCCAGGGCTGGTCCCGAAGCTGTTGCGGCCAGCGGGCGTTGAGCATGCCCATCATGGCTGCGGCAAGGCGACTGGTGGCGCCGCAGCAGGAGCGGCAGCCGCGGCAGCAGCGGCTTCAGCAGCAGCACGGCGGGCAGCTTCGGCGGCGGCACGGCGGCGGGCGCGATCCGCTTCCAGCCGTGCCAGTTCGGCTTCGGCCCGCTCGCGTGCGTAGATGTAGGTCATGGCCTGGCGTGCAATCGGGGCCGCAGCGCGTGCGCCCGACATGCCATGCTCGACGACGACGGCGACCGCGTAGCGTGGCCGGTCTGCTGGGGCGAAGCCGACGAAAAGGCCATGATCGCGCAGGCGCCAGGGCAAGCTCTCGTTGCGCCGCACGCCGCGGCGGCGCTCGGCAGCAGAGATGATGCGGACCTGGGCAGTGCCGGTCTTGCCGGCAAGTTCAATTCCCGCGATGGGCAGGCGGGCCCGCCGCGCCGTGCCGCCGGGCGCGTTGACGACGTCGCGCATGCCCCTGCGCACCACATCGAGCCAATCGGGCGGGATGGGGAGCGGAGGAAAGGCTGCAGGGGCCACATCGGCGAGGAGGCCGGGCTCGACCATTCGGCCTGAGGCAATGCGCGCGGTCATGACTGCAAGCTGGAGCGGGCTTACGAACAATGCGCCCTGGCCGATTGCGGTATTGAGCGTGTCTGCAACCGTCCATTCGCTGCCAAAGCGCTTGCGCTTCCAGGCGGCGTCGGGGACGATGCCGGCCCTGAGCGAGGGGATGGGAAGCTGCGGGAAGGTCTGGCCAAGGCCGAGCATCCTTGCCATGTCGGCAACGGCCTCATTGCCGATGCGGCGGGCGGTTGCGTAGAAAAAGACATTGCACGACACAGCGATGGCCCGCTCCATGGCCACCCGGCCGTGGCCGCCGCGGCGGTGACAGTGCCAGCTGCGCCCCCCCACGGTGTAGCGGCCAGAGCAGCCGACGGTGTCGGTCGGCGGCACGCCTTCCGCAAGGGCGGCGAGGGCGGTCACCATCTTGAAGGTGGAGCCGGGGACGTAGAGCCCCTGGGTGGCCTTGGGAAGGAGAGGCTTCTTTTCATCCGCTTGCATCGCCTTCCACATGGCCGAGGGGATCCGGTTCGAAAATATGTCGGGATCGAAGGCTGGCATGGAAAGCAGGCACTTGATGGCCCCCGTCAGGCAATCGATGACGACGACGCTTGCGCTCTGTTCGCCGAGGAAGGCGGCAAGATGGGCCTGGAGGCCACGGTCGATGGTGAGGCGGATGGTCTCGCCCGGCATGTCGGGCCGGCTGTCGAGCTGGCGCAAGATGCGGCCGCGGGCATTGACTTCCACGCGCTCTGCACCGGGTGTGCCGCGCAGCCGCGCTTCAAGACCGCGCTCGGCGCCTTCTTTGCCGACCCGGAAGCCGGGGTCGAGGAAGAGCGGATCGCCTGTCTCCTGCCACTGTTTGCGCGTGGGCTTGCCGACATAGCCGAGCGCGTGGGCAAAGGCCTCGCCGCCGGGATAGTGGCGGATGTAGGTACGCACGGGCTGCAGCCCGGCCATGTCGGCGAGCTCGACATTGAGCGCCGCATAGGCCTCCCAGCCGATGTCGGAGGCGATCCGCAGTGCGCCCGAGCCGCGCATGGTCTTGGCTGTCTCCAGAAGCTCGGCCCGCTCCTCGGCGGACAAGGGCACAATGCGCCCGACCCGGTCGAGCGCGGCATCGAGGTCGCCAGCAAGGCTTGGCACGAGCTCAACGCCATAGGCGGGGCGGTTGACGGCAAGCGGCAGGCCCGTTGCATCGACGAGCAGGCCGCGGCGGGGCGGAACCAGCCGGAGGGCCACCCGGTTGTCTTCGGCTGCCGCGGCGAGCATGTCCCCTTCGCGGACGGTGAGCCAGGCCATGCGGCCGAGCAGCACACCGCCGGCAAGGAGCTGGAGGCCTCCGAGCAGGAGGGCCCGGCGCTCGAAGCGGAGCTGCTGAAGGCGGCTTGCGTGCATCAGGCGCGGGCCAGCCGTTCCGCAAGCGCAGCAACGAAGGCGAGCGCTGGCGGATAGCAGAGGATGGTGAGCCCGGCCTGGAGGAGCAGGGCGGCGGGCGCGGCAGCGCGACTTGCAATGGCAAGGGCGACGAGTTCGAGTGCGGCCGCAAGCATGACAAGGGCGGCAGCCGCGAGCCAGCCGGAGCGAAGATCGCGCAGCATCATCCGGTCTTCGCCGAAGCGGATGGCGATCCGGATGACGGGGAGGACGAGCGCCATCACGCCAAGTGGCAGGCCAGCGATCGCATCCTGGACGAGGCCGACCAGGAACAGGCTCCAGGGGGGAAGGAGGCGTGGCGCAAGACTTGCCCAAGCGATGAGGAGGATGAGCGGCAAGTTGGGGAGTGCACCTGTTGCAAGCGGCAGCGGCAGTGCAGCGACCAGCGCGCCCCCCAACAGGCTGGCAAGAGGGACGGCGACGAGCGCGAAGGTGCGGACGGGTCTCGGCGTGAGGCTCATGGCTGCACGCGTGGCGCCTCGCCTGGCGCAGGAGCAGGGCCAGCTGGGGGGCGGGGCAGATCGGGTTCATCGGCAGCCGGGCGGGTCGGGACCGGCTCTGCTGGTGGGAGCCAGGGCGCCTCGACACTGACGGGGCCGAGCGCTGAGGGGCGGACGACCGGCCGGGCGCGGGGCGGGCTGGCCTCAATGTCGGTGATGACGGCAACCGGGATGCCGGGCGGAAACAGGCCGCCGTCGCCGCTGGTGACAAGCCGGTCACCGACGGCAAGCGGCACGCCGCCGGGCTGGGGATCATGCTGGAACAGGAGATCCGCTCCGCCGGTGCCCTGGGCAATGCCGGTCCAGCCGAGCCGCTCGACCCGGACTGGGACCCGGCTTGAGGGATCCGTCAGCAGCAGCATGCGCGAAGCCACAAGACCGGTATCCGTGATGCGGCCAGCAAGGCCTTCGGAGGCAAGGACGGGCATGCGCGGGCGGACGCCATGGCGGCGCCCGACCGAAACGGTTGCCGTTCGGGCCGAGCTGCTGGCGGCTGAGGCGGAAGCAAGGCCTGAGGCAACAAGGCGGCGTTCCGGGCGGCGCAGCTTCAGAAGTGCGTCCAGCCGGGCGACCTCGGCTTCAAGTTCCGCGCTGCGGGCAGCAGCCGCGCGAGCAGCGGCAAGCTCGGCTTCAAGCGCACGATTGCGTTCCACCAGCCGGAAATGGTCCGAGAGGCGGTCAGCAAGGGTGCGCAGGCCTGCAACTGGCGCTCGCACAAGCGCAATGGCCGGGGAGAGGACGTCGAGGACGACGCCCCGCGCCCGCGCGCCCTGGGTGGGATCCACACGGGCAAGGATGAGGAGGAGGATGGCGAAGGCGACGATGACGCCGGAGACGAGGGCGCCGATGAGCGCGAGGTTGAAGTCGCGGCGGGCGAAGCTTGTCCGCCGCACGACGCCGATGCGATTGCCCAGGGGCGCGCGATCGTTCATGCGCGCTCCTGCCCGGTCTTGGCAGGGCGGCTCGCCAGGCGCGCGCCCGTCCGGCAAGCGGGGCCGGAATGGCGCTTCATCTGGCCTCAGGAGGCCATGAGGACGCCGCGGAAGACCGGATCCTCAAGTGCGCGCCCGGTGCCGAGCGCGACACAGGAGAGCGGATCCTCGGCAACAGTGACGGGGAGCCCGGTTGCCTCCCGCAGGGCATCATCAAGGCCGCCCAAAAGCGCGCCGCCGCCAGTCATGACGATGCCCTGGTCGACAATGTCAGCAGCCAGTTCAGGCGCCGTGTTCTCAAGCGCCATGCGGATGGTCTCGATGATCTGGGAGACGGGCTCGGACAGGGCCTCGGCGATCTGACCCTGGTTCATGATGATCTCCTTGGGTACGCCATTGACGAGGTCGCGGCCCTTGATGTCGATTTCAAGGCCGATTCCGTCCGCTGGGGGGCGCGCAGTCCCGATCTCTTTCTTGATCCGCTCGGCCGTCATCTCGCCGATGAGGAGATTGTGGTTGCGGCGGACATAGTTGATGATGGCTTCATCCATCTTGTCCCCGCCGACGCGAACGCTCGTCGTATAGGCAAGACCGCGCAGCGACAGCACCGCAACTTCGGTGGTGCCACCGCCGATGTCGACGACCATCGAGCCGATCGGCTCGGTGACCGGCATGCCAGCACCGATTGCCGCCGCCATGGGCTCGAGGATGAGGTGGACCTGGGAGGCGCCGGCGTTGGAGGCCGCATCGCGGATGGCGCGGCGCTCAACCGGGGTGGAGCCGGAGGGAACGCAGATGACGATCTCCGGGAACGAGCGCAGGCGCGACGAGCCGTGCACCTTGTGGATGAAATATTTGATCATTTCCTCGGCGACTTCGATGTCAGCGATGACGCCATCGCGCAGCGGGCGGATGGCCTCGACATTGCCGGGGGTTTTTCCCATCATGAGCTTCGCATCATTGCCGACCGCC
>NZ_JBRCLD010000068.1:0-5683 GCF_053487655.1 Thermaurantiacus sp.
CCTACACGGTTACCGCCCCCCTCTTCTCGGACCACGCGGAGAAGGCCCGCGCCATCGCCCTTCCCCCCGGCGCGCGGGCGCGCCTCGTTGGCGACGGGCTCCTCGACCTTCCCGTCGGCACGGTGCTCGTGAAGAGCTTCGTCTACCCCGCGTCGGCCGCCGGGCCTGCCGTCACCATGGAGACGCGGCTTCTCGTGCGTCGGGCCGAAGGCTGGGTGGCGCTGCCCTATGTGTGGGATGCCGATGGCCGCGAGGCCCGGCTCCGGCGCGCGGGCGCCCGGGTGCCGGTCCGCGTCGCCGTCGAGGGCGAGACCCGCGCGCTCGCCTGGGCCGTGCCCAACGTGAACCAGTGCAAGACCTGCCACGCGGTTGGCAACGCGCTCCAGCCGCTTGGAGTGAAGGCCCGCAATCTCGCGGCGACCGGCGATCTCGCCCGCCTTGCCCGCCTGGGCCTTCTTGATGGCGCCGAACGGCTGGCGGCTGTGCGCGCACTCCCCCGCCCTGATGACATTGCCGCTCCGCTTGCGGGGCGAGCGCGGGCGTGGCTTGATGCCAATTGCGGCCATTGCCATGCGCGGGCCGGGAGCGCGTCCAACTCGGGTCTCTTTCTCGACTGGGAGGAAGCGGACCCGGTTGCGCTTGGCATCGGCAAGCGGCCGGTTGCCGCCGGGCGCGGCTCGGGCGGGCGCGACGTTGCCATCGCACCCGGCCACCCCGAGCGCTCGATCCTTCTTTTTCGCATGCAATCGACAGAGCCGGGCGTGATGATGCCAGAACTCGGCCGCACCCTGGTTGATGAGAAAGGAATCGCGCTCGTGCGCGCCTGGATCCAATCGCTTCGGCCCTGAGTTGCGGGCGGGACGTGCGGTCGGTCCCTTGCGGCCCGCGGTTGCCGGCAAAGCCCGCCGGGCCTGCGTGCCGGCTGCGCCTTCGCAGAGTCGGGCGGCGAAGCTTCGCCTCGCGCCCGCTCCGGCCCTAGTGCGCCATCACCAGTGGCACCGGGCTTGAATCGAGAAAGTCTCGGGTCACTCCGCCGAGCAGGAACTCGATGGTGCGCGAGCGGCTATAGGCCCCCATCACCATCCATTGGGCGCCGAGATCCCGGACCGCTTGTGCCAGCGTTTCCGCGACGCCCTGGCCGCCCGTGCGGCGGTCCTCGAGGTCTGCCGAGATGCCGTGGCGGGCCAGATATTGGGCAGCCTCTGTCGGCGGCAGGTCCCCGCCTTCAGGAGGGTCGACCACCACCACGGTCACGGCCGCCGCACGCGCCAGAAGCGGCACGGCTGCCCGCAGCGCCTTCGCACTTTCCATGCTCTGCTTCCAGGCGACGACAGCAGGCCTGGTGCAGTCGAACCCGACATGGCCTGGCGGCAGGGCGAGAACGGGTGTTTCGGCGCGCACCAGCACTTCGGCAACGGAGGCCTGCGGCGTGGTGCCAGGCTCGGACAGGCTCATGACGATCACGTCCATGAGGATTGAGCCTTCGATCAGAAGATCAGCCGGCTCGCCGACGGCATCTTCCCAGGTGAAAGGCACGTCTTCGCGCGCGAGCTCGGCCTCGATTTTTGCCCGTACTTCCTTGGCGGCCGCTGTTTCCTGCTCGATGAGCTCGGCCACCAGCGCGGCGCCGGCGCCAAAGCCGGCGGCATCGGCGCCGAAATAGGCTGGGATGCGCCGCGGCTGGAGGCAGTGGACATGGCCGCCGAAGGTGCGCGCGACATCAAGCGCTGCCTCCCTGCGGCCGGGAAAGCCGGCATCTGGCGCCACGTGCAGCAGGATCGATTTCATTGGCGTCCTCTTGGTCTTTGCATCTCCTCCCCTTGCGACGGCGGCCGGCGCCTGTCCAGAGCGGGCTTCTCTTCCTGTCCGCAGGCCGGGTGCTGTTCATCTTCGGTATCGCTCACCTCCCCTATCGCCCAGACGCCCGCACACGCGGGGGTTCAGTCTCGAGGGGAAGTCATGCACCGTTTTCTCGCTGCCGCCCTTGCGGCCTCAAGCCTTGCCCTGTCGTTCGCAGCTCCGGCCGATGCCCGATCGGCGCGCAGATGCCCTGCGGTTACGACTGCCCAAGTCGAAGCCCTTTTCGACCGGTTCAATGCCGCCTGGGCCACGCGCGATCCCGCCAAGGTCGCAGCCCTGTTCGCGCCCGATGCGACGCTCCTTGCCACCGTCTCCAACGCCGAGCGCACGACGCCGGCCCGGATTGAGGAGTATTTCGTCGGCTTCCTGAAAGGGGAACCTGTGGGCCGGATCGAAACCTCGACCGTCATGATCGACTGCAATCTTGCAACCCGTACCGGCAACTGGGTGGTGAACGCCAAGAACGCCAATGGCGAGCGAGTCGACATCCCGGCACGCTACAGCTTTATCTACAAGTGGGACGGCAAGGACTGGAAGATCCAGCACCTTCACTCCTCCGTCCGGCCGGCCCCGGTCCAGTAGGGGCGAAGAGGGGCCGAGCAGCTCGGGCGGGATCAGCCGATGATCTCGCCCGCGCACTCCCCGAAGCCTATGGGGGCAAAGCCGTCGCGCTCGGCCCGGGCGATGAGGATGATCCGGTCTCCGGCTTCGAGGAAGGTGCGAGTCTCGCCGGTGGGAAGGGCAAGCGGCTGCTTGCCGCCTTGGGTCAGCTCGAGAAGCGAGCCAGCGGCATCCTGCGCTTCGCCTGAAATGGTGCCGCTGCCGAGGAGGTCTCCGGGCCGAAGATTGCAGCCGCCGCTGGTGTGGTGGGCAAGCATCTGGGCGGGGGTCCAGTAGAGATCGCGACTTGTCCCCCGGCTGATCCGCAGCGGCGCAATTCCGGCAGCACGCATCGCGGCCGTCTCCAGATGGGCTTCGACGATGAGGTCGAGCCCGCCTGCCTGCTGGTCGGCCGAGTCGAGGAGATAGGGAAGCAATGCTGGCGCCTCGCCTCCGCGCGGCATGGCCGGAGAGCGGAAGGGGGCGAGTGCTTCGGGAGTCACGATAAAGGGCGACACCGAGGTTGCGAAATTCTTGGCAAGAAAGGGCCCGAGCGGCTGATATTCCCAGGCCTGGATGTCGCGCGCGGACCAGTCGTTCAGGAGGCAGTAGCCGGCGATATGCGAAGCTGCCTTCCCGATCGGGATGGGGGTGCCAAGTTCGTTGCCCGGCCCTACCCAGATGCCAAGCTCCAGCTCATGGTCGAGCCGGGCAGAAGGGGCAAAGCGCGGCCCGTCCGCTCCGGCCAGCTGGCCGGTGGGCCGGGGGACCGGCGTTCCCGAAATGACCACCGACGAGGCCCGGCCATGGTAGGCGACGGGCAGGTGGCGATAGTTGGGAAGCAACGGATTGTCGGGCCGGAACAGCGCCCCCACGCGGCGGGCATGGTGGATGCCAGCGTAGAAGTCGGTGTAGTCGCCGATTTCGCACGGCAGATGGAAGTTGACGGCTGCCATTGGGCGCAGGTGCGGGGTGACCTTGGCCTCGTGCTTCTGGTCAGTCAGGAGGGCGAAGAGGGCGTGGCGAAGTGCGAGGCGAGCCTCGCGCCCGAGGGAGAGGAACTCATTCAGCCGTTCGTGCAGGAGCTCCAGGACAGCATCCTCAAGCTCTGGCACCAGGCCCGCCGCCATCAGTGCGGGCAGGTCGAGCACATGGTCGCCGATGGCGACGCCTGCGCGCGGGACGCTGCCATTCTCTGAGAACAGGCACAGCGGCAGGTTTTGCACCGGAAAGTGCGGATGGCCGGTGGCGCCTGCAACCCAAGAGCGCGCAGCGGGATCGTGGGTTTGGTCGAGAGTCACAGGCAGGCCGGCGGAAAGCCGTTCCAGGCTGAATCATAATCGGCCTGGCGGCTGGCATGGCTGAGAGCGGCTGGGGCGAGGAGAAGTGGCGCGCGCGTTTCGAACATGAAAGCAAGGCCCTGGTCGAGCCTGACGGGGGCAAGTGCCGCCTCGCTTGCGCGCTGCCAGCTTGCAAGGTCAGGCCCGTGTGCCGACATCCGGTTGTGGAGCGAGCTGCCACCAGGTGCGAACCCGCCGCCTTCCTTGGCGTCATAGGCGCCGGAGATGAGGCCCATGAACTCGCTCATCACATTGCGGTGGAACCAGGGCGGCCGGAACGTGTCTTCCGCGACCATCCAGCGCGGCGGAAAGATGACGAAATCGCAGTTGGCAACGCCGGCCGTGTCGGACGGTGAGGTAAGAACGGTGAAGATCGACGGGTCCGGGTGGTCGAAGCTGACCGTTCCCATGGTGTTGAACCGGGCAAGGTCATAGCGGAAGGGTGCGAGGTTGCCGTGCCAGGCCGCGACATCGAAGGGGGTGTGGGGAAGGTTGGTTACGAACAGCCGGCCGCCGAGCTTCATGAACAGGCGGGTGGGCTGATCGGCTTCGAGCGTGGCCTGGGGCGCCTCGAAGTCGCGCGGGCTGGCGAGCGCATTGGCGCCAAGCGGCCCGAGCTCGGGCAGGCGGAAGGGAGCGCCCATGTTCTCAAGCGCCCAGCCCCGCGCTGGCTCTGCAACATCGACCCGGAACCTGACGCCGCGCGGGACGAGCGCGATCTGCCCTGGCGGGACGACAAGCGGGCCGAACTCGGTCATGAGATGAAGCACCCCCTGCTGGGGCACCAGCAGCCATTCGCCATCGGCGCTGGCGAAAGCGCGGGCCTCCATCGGCCGGTTGCAGCCAAAAAGGAAGATCGAAACCCCTTCGCCTGCAGTTGCCGCCCACAGAAGGAGGCCATCCAGAAAATCGACTGGGGCCTCGGGGAGCGGCAGGGGACTCCAGCGCTCGCGGTTGGGAGACAGCGCGGAGGCGGGCGCAAGGCCAGGGTGCGGCGCCTCGGCAAAGCGCGGGTGCATTGCCGAAGGCCGGCGGCGGTAGAGCCAGCTGCGCCGGTTCTCATGCCGGGGGGCGGTGAATGCCGTTCCCGACAGCTGCTCGGCATAAAGGCCGAAGGCTGGCTTTTGCGGCGAATTGCGCCCGACGGGAAGCGCGCCAGGGACAGCCTCGCTTGCAAGATGATTGCCAAAGCCGGCAGGTGCAGCAAGGGGAGGCGTGAAGGGCCGGTTCATGCCCGCATCCCTGCTGGCAGCACGCCCCGCCGGATCTGGTCGAGCTCGAGACTTTCGAACAGAGCCTGGAAATTGCCCTCGCCGAACCCCTCGTTGCCCTTCCGCTGGATAATCTCGAAGAAAATGGGCCCGACCATGTTGGCAGTGAAGATCTGGAGGAGGAGGCCGCCGCCCGTCTCGGGCGCGCCGTCGATGAGGATCCGCCGCGCGCGCATGGCTTCCACATCATGCCCATGGCCGGGCAGCCGCGCATCGAGCAGCTCATAATAGGTGTCGGGCGTGTCCTGGAAGGCAATGCCATTGGCCCTGAGCTTGTCGACGGTTGCGAAAATATCATCGGTTGCAAGAGCGATGTGCTGGATTCCCTCGCCATTGTAGGCGCGCAGGAACTCGGCGATCTGGGAATGCTCGTCCTGGCTTTCGTTCAAGGGAATGCGGATCTTGTTGTCGGGCGCAGTCATCGCCTTCGAAAAAAGCCCGGTTGCCTTGCCCCTTATGTCGAAGAAGCGGATCTCGCGGAAGTTGAAGATGCGGCGATACCAGTCTGCCCATTTTGCCATGTCGCCCTTCGCCACATTGTGGGTCAGATGGTCGAGCGTGTGGAGGCCGACCGACCGGTCCTCGCGGCTCGCGCCCGGGACGGGGCGGAAA
>NZ_JBRCLD010000069.1:0-10776 GCF_053487655.1 Thermaurantiacus sp.
CTCCAGCTGATCAATCTCGGTATCCCCCACGTCCAAGACTAACTTGCCGACCTCGGCAATTTGCTTAACCCGCCAGAGCCATTTACCGAGGCTGCCGGTGCGGGATCCGTCAGAATCTGCCTCGAAGACCGTATCGGTCTCTGTGTCTCCACCAACATCCGGATCATAGAAGTGGGCACCGACCGATGCTGTCAGCTCATGCTCAGAGATACGAAGGTCAGCCCAAACGCGATTGCCGTCGCCAGCATCATCGACCCAACTGATCTCGACGACTGCGCCGAACACCAACTTTGGCAGGCGACCCAGGACGAGCAGCACGACGGCTGCATTCCGGATGAACACGGGGTCGGCATCATAGAGCCGAGCTCGGACAGGAGCGGAAAGCTCCTGCAGACGTTCGACTTCCTCCGCGCTCAGCCGAAGCATCGGTCCTGGGATAGGGCAATCGTCGTGGACCACGTCGAAACCTCCATGCCCATGATGACGGCGCCATTTTCCGGCGCCAGAGGCACCATATCCGCGTCAACCTTGCCGGGCCATCCCCCCCCTCAGCAGCCGGTTTGCCCGCAGCACCACTTCGGCCGGGTCCGGGTCGCCGTCTGCGGCCCACAGCACATAGCGAAGCCCCAGGAACACGTTCATGCCTGCAATCGCCCAGGCCTCCACCTCGCCCACCCCGGCGCTGAGCTCGCCCGCCTCAACGCCTGCCCGCAGCCGCTCGGCAATCCGCCCCACCGTTCGCAGATAATGGGCCTGGTGGGCATCCGCTGCCACGAACTCGGCTTCGTCGATAATGCGATAGAGGAGCCGGTTCGCTGCCACCACTTCAAGAAAGGCCGCCAGCGCCGCCTCCTCCCGCGCCAGCGCCCCCTCCACCCCGGCAAGCCGTGGCGCCACCGCGTCGCGCACCCGCTCGGACATGTCGGCAACCACGGCGCGGAAAATCGCCTCCTTTGAATCAAACCAGGTATAGAAGCTCCCCAGCGCCACGCCGGCTGCGCGGGTGATATCGGTGATCCCGGTGTCATGAAAACCGCGCGCGCCGAACTCGGCCGCCGCTGCATCAATGAGCGCCGCCCTTGTGCGCATCCCCCGTGCCGTGCGTGGCAAGCGCGCCACAGCCGGCGCCGAACCCACATCGCTGCCACTTGCCGCCTTTGCCATGCCCGCCTCCAAAGTTGAAATCTGATTCAGGTCTCAGTAACCTTCCGCAAAACAGTCAAGTCCCCGGGGAGACCGTCATGCCCAAATGCGCAGCCCACGCCCTGCTGCTTGCCTCCACCCTGCTCGCCGTTCCCTTCCCAGGCCTCGCCTCGGCCTCCGCCCAAGAGACCCAGGCGATCGCCGAGGGCGAAGCGTCCGACATCGTCGTCACTGCTCGCCGCCGCGAGGAAAGCCTCGTCGATGTCCCCATCTCCTTGACCGTCGTCTCGGGCCAGACCCTCGACAACCAGGGCGCGCCCGACATCACCTCGCTCCAGCGCCAGACCCCCAATCTCACGCTCGAGGTCGCCCGCGGCTCCAACTCCACCCTCATCGCCTTCATCCGCGGTGTCGGCCAGCAGGATCCGCTCTGGGGCTTCGAGCCCGGAGTCGGCCTCTATGTCGATGACGTCTATTTCGCCCGGCCCCAGGGCGCCGTCCTTGACATCCTCGATGTCAGCCGGGTGGAAGTGCTGCGCGGACCGCAGGGCACGCTCTATGGCCGCAACACCATCGGCGGCGCCATCAAATATGTGACGAATCGCCTTTCGCCCGAACTCGACCTCATGGCCCGCGGCAGCTTCGGCAGTTACGGCCAGGTCGATGCCGTGGTCCGCGCCTCCGTCCCCATCGGTGACACGCTCGCCGTCGGCGGCGCCGTCGGCTGGTACAACCGGAACGGCTACGGCGAGAACTTTACGACCGGCGCTGAACATTATGACAAGGACGTGCTGACGTTCCGCGCGTCGGCCGAATGGACTCCCGGCGAGCGATTCTTCCTGCGGCTTGCCGGCGACCGCATGGTCGACAACAGCAATCCCCGCCACGGCCACCGCGAGGTCGGCTTCGCCGGCCTCCCCGCCTTTGCGCCGCTTCCGTCCAAGTACGACACCCGCGCCGGAATCGGAGATGACAACAAGGTCACGACTTGGGGCGTCTCCGCCACCGCCGAATTCGCTGCCTCTGATGCCCTGACGCTGAAGTCCATCACTGCCTACCGCGGCGGCCGCACCGACACGCTCATCGATTTCGACAACACGCCCGGCCCCGTCCTTGACATTCCCGCCTTCTACGAGGACTGGCAGTTCACCCAGGAAGTCCAGGCTCTCTTGACCCTTGAGAAAATCCAGGGCGTCGCCGGCGTCTTCTACCTCGAGGGCAATGCCGCTGGCGCGTTCGACACTGTCCTTGGCAGCGCCAACCTCACTATTCTCACCTCCGGCGATGTCGACACCCGCTCGATCGCGCTCTTCAGCGACGTCTCGATCGACTTGACGGACCGCCTCAAGCTCTCCGGCGGCTTGCGCTGGACCAAGGACCGCAAGGAAGGCACAGTCTTCCGCCGAAACTTCACAGGGATCCGCTCGCCCGTCTTCGGCAACCCGGCCGCCATCCCAGGCCTCATCCGCACCAACTACACCAACGACCGCACTGACGATGAACTCACCCCCCGTATCAGCGCAACCTATGCCCTAACACCCCAAGTCAACCTCTATGCAAGCTGTGGCAAGGGCTTCAAGTCGGGCGGCTTTGACATGCGTGGTGACGCCGTCTTCACGCCCACCACCGTCAATGGCTACGAACCCGAGACCATCCGCACCGTCGAAGCCGGCCTCAAGGGCAGCTTCCTTGACAAGAGTCTGTTCCTGGCGCTTGCCGGCTACCGCTCCAGCTACAAGGACCAGCAGGTCACCATCCAGGTCCCCAATGCACTCGGCGGCATTGCAAGCTTCGTCGACAACGCTGGCCAGGCCGTCATCTGGGGGATCGAAGCCGAAGCCACCGCCCGCCTGCCGATGGGAGTCTCCGCCAATCTTGGCATCGGCTACACCCATGCCGACTATCGCGAGTTCCTGACCTACATCTTCGGCGGCACCACGCCGGTCGACGTCTCCGACCAGCGCTTCTTCCAGAACACGCCTGCCTGGACCATCAACGCGGCCATCAACTGGGAACGGCAGCTCGCCGGCGGCACCCTCCTCCTCGGCCCCGCCATCGCCTTCCGCGACGCCTATCAGCTCTTCGAAGTCAAGACCCCGCTCCTTGACGAGGATGGCTATGTCCTCGTCGACTTCAGCCTCAACTGGACCAGCGCCAACGACCGATTCCGCCTCGGCTTCCACGCCCGCAACTTGACTGACAGCCGCTACCGCGTCGGTGGCTATAACTTCCCCGGTGCTCTCTTCGGCAACTCGATTATCGGCTTCTACGGGCCACCGCGCACCTTCACTGGCACAGTCGAGTTCCGCTACTAGGGCTTAGCGCCGGGCCGTCGCTGCTGCGCTCAGGCACCCGGGAAGCAAGGGCGGGCGCGAGCCCGCACCCAGGCCCAACGCCCGGGCCCTGCGGCCCATCGGCGCCCGGGTCTTGGCGCTTGGGCAGCGCTTTCGGCCATTTTCTCCGGCATGCCGCTCGCCCTGCAGCAGGCGCCCCTTTGCCCTGCGCTCCGCAGAGACCCCAGCGCGCAGAGCAGGCGCTCAGGGCTGCAGCGCGCGGGCGCCAAGCTTTGCTGCTGGTCGCAGCGTGCGCTGGGCCCTTATCGCTGCCACATAGGCCTTCCGGTCAGCAGCTGAAAGCTGGGCATAGGCAGCAGCCATGCGCTGCCGCCGCTGGTTGAGCTCGGTCAGCAGCAGATCATCCTCCGCCCGCATCGCCTCGCCAAGCGCGCGCTGGTCGAGGGTATCGGCTTCAAGCAGCTGCAAGACGCGCTCCCGCGCTGCCCGCATCGCCTCCCGGGTTGCTTCGCTCCTTGTGCCGAGAATGGCAGCACTCATGATCCGCCGCCCCTCTGGCGACATGCCCGCAAAGGCATCCGCAACCGTCGTCCGCCCTGCCTGCGCCAGCGCCGGTCCCGCCAGCAGCAGAAGCGTCATTGCACCCAACCGCCAACCCATCATCATCTGTCCTTCCTCCTTGCCCAAACTCTTGCCCAACAGCGCGCGCAAGGCAACGGCGCGTTCCCCGCCGACCCCGGCGAGGGCCAGCCGGGCAGGGCGCCACCCCGGCCGCCTGTCCGGTCCCGGGCGCCGGCATCGGCGGCAAAGGCCCTGCGGTCGGCAACCGAAAGCTTCTGCAACCGCCTCGAGGAGCGCCGCCTGCCGCCGCACCTGCTGCTGGTCGACGAGCCTGCGCTCCTCCTCCATTGCCCGCCGTAATGCCGGCACATCGAGCCGGTCGGCGGCGATCAGCACGTTCACCCGGTCGCGCGCCGTCCTGAGCGCCGCCCACTTCTCGGGAGTCGAGGACCGGAGCGCGTCCGGGCCGGGCCCGCGATACTCGCAGCCATCGACCTGCCGCTCGCCCGGCTTTACGCGGGGACTGCGGGGTCGCCTGGGCAAGGGCCGGCGCGGCCACCATCGCGACCAGGGCAGAGGGAACAGAATGCGCATCAGAGCAGGATCTCCTCTTCGAGAGTGGGCCTAGAGAGGAGCGCGAAACGCGCCTCCGGCGCGCCCGCCACTGCGTCCGCGGGCAGGCCGTCGGGCGCGCCCGCCGGTCGTGGCAGCACCAGCACCACAGCCGCAACCGAGGCCGCCATCGCCGTCCCCCGTCACCAGCGGCCATCAGCGCCGCCCGCTGCCGCGCCATCGCGAGCGCGAGCTGCCGGTCGATATCGGCCGCCTTGGCAAGCGCCCCCGGTCCCAGCGCCGGGTTGGCAGGGTCCCCGGCGTCGACCAGTGGCGCCACGGCGGCAATCGAACCGCGCCACCTCCCGCCACAGCGTCGTCAGCGCTTCCTGCACCGTCTCCTCGGCCAGCGCGGCCTTGCCGAGCGCCCGGGTGGCGAGCGCGAGGCTGGGTGCTGCGAACACCCCGCACCAGCGCGTCCGGCTGCTGCAGCATCGCCACCTCCTGCCCGCCCTTTCCGCCGGCGCGCGCGGATTTCCCCCGCCCCGCCCGGTTGACTTCCAAGAAGCCAGCTCTCTACTCTCCCCAGTCTTCGTGGGGCCGACGTGACAGCTCGCGGGCAGGGGCGCGCGAATTCGCGGCGTGTCAACTAACAGGACCTATCGACGGCCATCGTCAAGACCGTCGCGGACGCTCTTCTGGTCCCGGCACTGCTCGCCATCAGCCCGCTGCTCGGCCTGATTGCGCGACATCGCGCCAGCCTTCCCCGGGTCCAGCGCTTGGCCGATCGGCTCAATTTTCAGGTCCGCAGCACGCACGATTACGAGCCAACCTACCGCGAAGAGGACCTGCCCAGCGAGACGCGCGGCGCACGGAACCTCCCCGGCATCCATCTCGATATCACCCGCCAGCTTGCCCTGCTGGAACAGTTGCGGTTCGGCGAGGAACTCCTGGAGATTCCCATGGAGCCGCCAGGGCCCGGGCAGTTCGGCTATCGCAACAAGACCTGCGAGGAAGGCGTGGCCGAAATGCTCTACAGCATGATCCGGCACCTGAAGCCGCGGCGCATCTACGAGATCGGCTCCGGCAACTCGACGCTGATCACCCGCATGGCGATCGCCGCCAACGCGGCGGAAGCGCCCTACAGCTGCGAACATCTGTGCATCGAACCCTATGAGGCGCCCTACCTCGAACAGACCGGCGCCACAGTCATCCGCAAGCGGGTGGAGCATCTTGACCTCGGCCTGTTCCGCCAGCTCCAGGCCGACGACATCCTGATCATCGACAGCTCGCACACGATCCGGCCGCGCGGCGACGTGCTGTTCGAAATCCTCGAGATCCTGCCGTCCCTCGCGCCCGGGGTCTATGTCAGCATCGACGACATCTTCACGCCCTACGACTATCCCGAGGCCTGGCTCAGGGCCCAGCGGCGGCTCTGGGCCGAGCAGTACCTGCTCGAAGCAATCCTCTCGCACAACGACCGCTTCGAGATCGTAATGGCCCTGCTGTGGCTGCGCGACCAGGCGCCGGATGCCGTGCACCGCGCCTTTCCCGTGCTTGCGCGCAACCCGCAGAAGTCACCCGGCGTGATGTGGATCCGGCGCCTATCCTGATCCCGCCCGCAAGCCGGCGCGCTCGGCGCGCCCGGCGCCGCCTCACGCCGGGCCAGCGTCCTCGGGCCGCACTTCCCAGCTCGGGCCCTTCCTGAGCAGGGCATCAAGGTCAGCGGTCTTGCCGGCGGCATGCTCCGCCCGCTGCCGCTCCAGCGCCTCGCCGAAATTGGGCCTGGGGTCGCAGAAGATGACGCCAAGCGCCACTGGAAACTCGGGAAACCGCATGGAGACCAGCATCTTGGCCACCGCCTTGTTGGTCTCGTCATGCACCACCACGCGCGAGAGATCGCTGTCGGAGGTGTCCACCACCTCCATCCGCAGCGTCTCGCGGTTGACGGCAAGCCCCTTGGTCCCGTTCGCAAACAGCATCGGCTTGCCATGCTCGAGCCAGATCTGGGTGTTGGCAGCCGTGCGCTTGTCGGTGAAGCCCTCGAACACGCCGTCGTTGTAGACCACGCAATTCTGGTAGATCTCAACAAAGCTCGTGCCCCGGTGGCGATAGGCCCGCTTCAGCACTTCCGGCATCTGTTTTTGTGCCGTGTCGATGACTCGGGCGATGAACCGGGCGCCAGCACCGAGCGCGAATTCGCAAGGGAACACTGGCCGCTCGATCGAACCCCAGGGGGAAGACGGGCTTGTCGTTCCCACCCGTGAAGTCGGCGAATATTGCCCCTTGGTGAGCCCGTAGATCTCGTTATTGAACAGGAGCACCTGGCAGTCGAGGTTGCGCCGGAGCAGGTGCAGCATGTGATTGCCGCCAATCGAGAGCCCGTCACCATCCCCAGTCACGATCCAGACGTCGAGGTCCGGATTGGCCAGCTTCACCCCCGTCGCAATCGCCGGCGCCCGGCCGTGGATGGTGTGGAACCCATAGGTCTCCATATAATAGGGAAAGCGCGACGAGCAGCCGATCCCGCTTATGAACACCGTCGTCTCCGGCCGCGCGCCAAGCTCGGGCATCGTCTTCTGCACCGCCTTCAGAATCGCATAGTCCCCACACCCCGGGCACCAGCGAACTTCCTGGTCCGAGGCCCAGTCCTCCGGCCGGCTCGCCGGCACCACTGGCACCATCTCGTTCATGGCACTTGTTCCTCAATCACTTTCAACAATCGGGCCGACCGACGAGATGCTCTCAGCGATCGATTCTAACGCTTCGGATATCTTCATCGAAGCGGCCTCTATTGCGCCCATAGATGTAGCCGCGTTCCCGTTTCCGAGATCCCTGACAGCTCTCGCTATTCCATCGCACGAATCAGCGAGCTGAAGAAGCGCCCAAGCAATAGCGAAAGCGCCGTCACCCTCTCCTGCTTTTTTGTACACCAGTTTCTGTACTTCATCTATACTAGTCACGCCAGCATCCCCTCAATCGCCGCCACGATCTCCGCGATCCGGAACGGCTGGCCAGACACCTTCGAAAGCGGCTTCGCATCCACAAGATACTGGTCGCGCAACAACGTCTTCAGCTGCCCGGTGTTCATCTCCGGCACCAGCACGCGGCGATAGCTCCGCAGCAACTCGCCAAGGTTCGCCGGCAACGGCCAGATGTGGCGCACATGCACATGGGAGACATCCATCCCCCTTGCCCGGCAGATGGCAACCGCCTGGCGAATAGGCCCAAAGGTCGAGCCCCAGCCCACCACCACCAGGTCGCCGCCGGCGGCGCCAAGCTCCACCTCCTGCGCCGGGATGTACCGGGCGATCCCGTCCACCTTGGCCTTGCGCGTATCCGTCATCCTCTGGTGGTTGGCCGGCGAATAGTCGATGTTCCCCGTCTCGTAGCTCTTCTCGATTCCGCCGATCCGGTGGGTGAGCCCAGGCGTGCCCGGCTTGATCCAGATGCGCCTGAGCGTCTCCGGGTCGCGCTGATAGGGGTTCACATGCCCTTCCGCCGGCACTTCGGTGTGGAAGGCAACCGGGATCGGCGGAAAGTCGGCCACGCTCGGCACTCGCCACGGCTCGGCGGCGTTGGCGATATAGCCGTCGGTCAGCAGCATCACCGGCGTCATGAACATGAGCGCCAGCCGGCACGCCTCGATCGCCACCTCAAAACAGTCGGTCGGGCTTCTTGCTGCGATTACGGGAAGCGGCGTGTCGCCGTTGCGCCCAAAGACTGCCTGGTAGAGGTCAGACTGCTCGGTCTTGGTCGGCAACCCGGTCGAGGGCCCGCCGCGCTGCGAATTGACGATGACAAGCGGCAGCTCGGTCATCACAGCAAGCCCGATTGCCTCGGTCTTCAACGCAATCCCCGGCCCGGAAGACGAAGTCACGCCAAGGCATCCAGCATAGGATGCCCCGATCGCCGCACAGATGGCCGCAATCTCGTCTTCCGCCTGGAAGGTCGTCACATCATATTCGCGCAGCCGGGCAAGGGCATGCAGAAGCGCCGAGGCCGGCGTGATGGGATAGCCGCCAAAGAAGAGCGGCAGGCCTGCAAGCTTTGCGCCCGCCACCAGCCCAAGCGACAGCGCCTCGGCCCCCGTCACCGTCCGGTAGAAGCCGGGTGCCACCTTCGCCGGGTCGAGCCGGAACTGCTTGAGCGGCCCCGAAAGCTCGGCCGTCTCGCCATAGGCATGGCCTGCGTTCAGGGCTGCCACATTGGCGTCGCGCAAGAGCCGGTTCGGCCCGAACTTCCGCTCCAGCCAGTCGAGCACCGGCTTTCTCGGCCGGCCAAACATCCAGAGCGCCAGCCCAAGCGTCCACATGTTCTTGCACCGGAGTGCGTCCTTGTTGCCAAGGCCGAACTCCTTCACCGCCTCGAGCGTCATCCGGCTGATGTCGAAGGCAAGCAGCTGGTAGGGCGCGAGGCTCCCGTCCTCGAGCGGGTTTGTCGGATAGCCGGCCTTCATGAGGTTGCGCTCGCTGAACGCACCCGCATCCGCGATGATGAGCCCGCCCTTCCTGAGATCCGGCAGGTTCACCTTCAAGGCCGCCGGGTTCATCGCAACGAGCACGTCAGGCATGTCGCCGGCGGTGTCGATCCGGCTCGACCCGAAGTGGATCTGGAAGGCGGAAACCCCAAACAACGTCCCCTGCGGTGCCCGGATCTCGGCCGGAAAGTCGGGGAAGGTCGCAAGGTCATTGCCGGCAAGCGCAGTTGCAATGGTGAACTGCCCGCCAGTCAGCTGCATCCCGTCACCGCTGTCGCCAGCAAAACGAACGACGACATGGTCAGGCATGTCCGCCTGGCTTGCCTTGGGGTCGAGAAAGAGAGGCGCGGCATCAAGAGCCGTTGCCATGGTCTGCTCCGCTTCGGTTCGTATTGGCACCGGAGTCTAGGCCCAGCAGACGGAAGGGAAAAGCGGATTTTGAGCGCTAAGCAAGCGCCAGCAGCGCCAGCGCATGCCGCCGCCCGAGTGCCGCGAGGTCCCCGCCATAGCCCCCGCCCAGCGTCGCCGCGACGGGCACGCCTGCCGCAGCACAGACCTTGCGCACCATCCGGCTCCGCTCGACCAGCCCCGCATCCGTGAGACACAGCCGCCCCAGCGCATCGGCACCATGCACATCGACGCCGGCCTGCACCAGCACGAGATCCGGCCGCGCCCGCGCGAAGGCCGCCCGCAAGCCGCCTGCGAGCGCCTCGAGATAGGCCTCGTCCCCGCACCCGTCCGGCAAGCCGATGTCAAGGTCGGAGGCGGCCTTCCTCGCCGGGAAGTTCCGCTCGGCATGGATGGAGAAGGTGAAGGCCCCCTCAACCCCGGCAAGGCACACGGCCGTCCCGTCGCCCTGGTGCACATCCACGTCCACCACCAGCACCCGCCTTGAAGCGCGCACCTCGGCGACTGCTGCCACCGCCAGATCATTGAACACGCAATAGCCGGCCCCCGCGTCCGGCATCGCATGGTGCGAACCTCCGGCAAGATTGGCAGCAAACCCCAGGTCCCGCGCCAGCCGCACGGCAGAAAGCGTGCCCCCAACGACAAGCCTTGCGCGCTTGGCAACCTCGGCCGTCACCGGAAAGCCGATCCGCCGCTCGACTGCCTTGTCGACCTGCGCTGAAAGCACTGCCTCCACGTAAGAGTCGCTGTGCACGGCGAGCAGCGCCTCGCGCGCCGCCGGCGCGGGCTCCACGAACCGGGCTTCCGGCAAGGCATCCGCAAGCGCCTCTTGCACCGCTTGATGCTTTCCGATCGGGAAGCGGTGCCCAGCCGGCAAGCCTGCCCCATAGCCGGGGTGGAAGACGAACATGGCCTCGCCATCTGCGCACGTGGCCGTGCTTGACAACCCCGCCGCCTGCGCGCCAAACGCCGCAGCCGGCGCATTCCTCGGTAGCTCAGCGGTAGAGCATCCGACTGTTAATCGGACGGCCGTAGGTTCGAATCCTACCCGAGGAGCCACCGCACCCCACCAGGGCCTCTCCCGCCCCGTACCCTCACGAAGCGGCCTCGTCCCGACCCGGCCCGCACCAAGCGGCCCCTCGCGCGCCCCGTCAATGCAGCTTCAGCTTAGGCCGCACCACCGCATTCACATGCCCAACCGCAATCAGCGCCACCCCCTTCAGCCAGCCGTGGATGGCAAGGAGATGCATGCGGTAAAGCGAAAGATACATGAGCCGCGCAAGGCGCCCCTCTACTGCCATTCGCCCGCCGACGAGATTGCCCATAAGGCTCCCCACG
>NZ_JBRCLD010000070.1:0-17958 GCF_053487655.1 Thermaurantiacus sp.
GTGGAATGGGCAGCAGCCCTTCAGCTCGCGGCCCGAACGGACCAGCCGCACCCGCCGCCCGATGAGCTCGGGGAGCGAGATCCGGGCCTTCAGCTCGTCGAGAAAGGCTTCGCCAAGCGCCATCGCCGCATCCTAGCGGAGCATGGCCCGGCCGGCCATCACAGGATGCGAATCGCCGCCTGCCGGCTGGTGAAGGCAATGAACCGGTAGCGCTCGCGCGGCAGCGCCTCGGCGAGCGCCTTCGCCTCGTGCGCCGGCCAGTTCGGGTAGCCGATCAGCTCGTCGAAGGCGATGATCGAGCCCGACACCAGCCGGGGCGCCAGCGTGTCGA
The DNA here is from genome assembly GCF_053487655.1 of Thermaurantiacus sp. NCBI lineage: Bacteria > Pseudomonadati > Pseudomonadota > Alphaproteobacteria > Sphingomonadales > Sphingosinicellaceae > Thermaurantiacus > Thermaurantiacus sp. Next base: position 332 of record NZ_JBRCLD010000070.1, read on the forward strand.
GGAGATAGCGCGCCGGGCTGTAGGTGTCGGTGTCGATGTGGAGCAGCGCCAGCGGCTCGCCGGGGTGCTGGTCGAGGAACGGCTGCACCGTGTCCTGCACCCAGCCCTTGTAGAGCCGGACATTGTCCCTGACGGGGGGAAGCCTGCCGCCCTGGTCGAAATAGCCCGCCGGCAGCGCTTCGCCCGACCAGTCCTCCTCGAGCCCCTCGAAGCTGTCGAACCCGTGGATGAGGCGAAGGTCGCCCGCCGCGCGCAGCCGGTCGGCGATGAAGTTGATCGACTTGCCCTCGAACACCCCGCATTCCATCAGCAAACCACGCTTCGGCAGCCGCCCGCTGAGCCAGGCCCAATAGTCGATCCGGTGGTCGAAAAGGACCGCGTCGTCGATGTTCGACTCGATGAAGCTCGCCGAGCTTTCCGCCGCCCGCTCATAGACCCGCCGCATCGGCCACTGGCGGCGGTCGTCGACGAGGAATCGGCGGTGAAGATAGCTGAGCGTCCGGGTGGTCCACGCATCCATCCACTGCTTCATCCCGGCCATGTCATTCCCTTCTTGCGCCCCCGCTTGGACGGGGGTCGCCCTAGGCCTCCAGAACGGCCTTTGCCAGCCGGCTTGCGCGCCCCATGTCGACCCGGCCGGAAAGCTCCGCCTTCACCGCCGCCATCAGCGCGCCCATGTCCTTGATGCCGGTCGCGCCGATCCGCGCGGCAATCGCCGCGATCGCATCGCGCGCCTCGGCCTCGTCGAGCTGGGCCGGCAGAAATGCCTCGATGACACCTAGCTCGAACCGCTCGCGCGCGGCAAGATCGTCGCGGCCGCCCTTCTCGTACATTTCGATCGATTCGCGCCGCTGCTTTGCCATCTTCTGCAGCACCTCAACGACGAGTCGGTCGTCGTCGCCGGGCGTGTTTCCCGTCCGCGCCTCGATATCCCGGTTCTTGAGCGCGGCCTGAACCAGCCGGAGGGCCGCGACTCGGTCCAAATCGCGCGCCTTCATGGCTGCTGTGAGCGCTTCGCTGATGCGGCTGCGAATCATGCGCGCGTTCCTGCCAGAGGGCGGTTGACGCGGTCCAGACCGGACCCTAACGAAGCGCCTCAGCCTCACAAGCCGCACCGCCCAAGGAGCCCCGATGGCCGACCCCATGTCCGCGCGCCAGCCCCCCGGCGCGACCGGACTTGTGGCGCTTGCCGATGGCACGCTGTTTTGGGGCGAGGGTTTTGGCGCCGATGGGGAAGGGGTCGGCGAACTCTGCTTCAACACGGCGATGACGGGCTACCAGGAAGTGATGACTGACCCCTCTTATGCTGCGCAAATCATCGTCTTCACCTTCCCCCACATCGGCAATGTCGGTGCCAACGCCGAGGATGTGGAAGCTCCCGAGCCCCACGCGGTCGGCTGTGTCATCGCCCACCCCGTCACTGCGCCGTCCAATTTCCGCAGCGCCGGCCGCTTCGACGACTGGCTCGCCCGCCGGGGCCGGATCGGGGTTGCGGGCATCGATACCCGCGCGCTTACGCGCCGCATCCGCGCAACCGGTGCGCCCAACGCCGTCATCGCCCACCGCCGTGACGGAGTCTTCGACGTGGAGTCGCTGGTCGAGAGGGCCCGGGCCTGGTCAGGTCTTGAAGGGCTCGATCTTGCAGGCGAAGTGACCACCCGTCAGAGCTACCACTGGGACGAAGGCCCGTGGCTGCCGGGCCATGGCTATCCCCAGCTTCATCTCCCCGCCGATGCACCGCATGTCGTTGCCATCGACTATGGCATCAAGCGGGCCATCCTGCGTCAGCTCTCCGGCGCTGGCGCGCGCGTGACGGTGGTGCCGGCAACCACCACCTTCGACGAGGTGATGGCGCACGCGCCCGACGGCCTCTTCCTCTCGAACGGCCCCGGCGACCCGGCCGCGACGGGGGCCTACGCTGTCCCCCTCATCCAGGCCTGGCTTGAGACCCGGAAGCCCCTGTTCGGTATCTGCCTTGGCCACCAGATGCTGGGGATCGCTCTCGGCGCCAAGACCATCAAGATGCACCAGGGCCATCGCGGGGCCAACCACCCGGTCCGGCGGCTCGCCGACGGCAAGGTCGAGATCACGAGCATGAACCATGGCTTCGCCGTGGACGCGGCAACCCTGCCGCCCACCGCGCGCGAAACCCACATCAGCCTGTTCGATGGCTCCAACTGCGGCCTTGAACTCACCGACCGCCCTGCCTTCTCGGTCCAGCACCACCCGGAAGCCAGCCCCGGCCCGCAAGACAGCTTCCACCTGTTCCAGCGCTTCGTTTCGCTGCTCGACGCCAGCTGATGCCTGCCCGCACCGACCTCCGCTCCATCCTCGTCATCGGTGCTGGGCCCATTGTCATCGGCCAGGCCTGCGAGTTCGACTATTCGGGCACCCAGGCCGTCAAGGCGCTGAAAGCCGAGGGCTATCGCATCATCCTGGTGAATTCCAACCCCGCCACCATCATGACCGACCCCGATCTCGCGGATGCGACCTATATCGAGCCCATCACGCCGGAAATGGTCGCCAAGGTCATTGAAGCCGAGCGGCCGGATGCACTGCTTCCCACCATGGGCGGCCAGACTGCGCTCAACACCGCGCTCGCGCTTCACCGGGATGGCACGCTCGACCGCTTCGGTGTCGAGCTCATCGGCGCCAACGCCCAGGCGATCGAGAAGGCCGAGGACAGGCTCAAGTTCCGCGAAGCCATGGACGCGATCGGCCTTGAGTCCCCGCGCTCGGCGCTCGCTCACAGCCTCGAGGACGCATTCGCCGCGCTCGACCTTGTCGGTCTTCCCGCCATCATCCGCCCGAGCTTCACGCTTGGCGGCACCGGCGGCGGCATCGCCTACAACCGCGACGAGTTCCAGAGGATTGTCCTCGGCGGCCTTGATGCGAGCCCCAGCCACGAAGTCCTCATTGAGGAATCGGTCCTGGGGTGGAAGGAATATGAAATGGAAGTCGTGCGCGATCGCGCCGACAACGCCATCATCGTCTGCTCCATCGAGAATGTGGACTCGATGGGCACCCACACTGGCGACTCGATCACCGTCGCACCCGCGCTCACGCTCACCGACAAAGAATATCAGCGGATGCGCAACGCCTCGATTGCAGTCTTGCGCGAAATCGGGGTGGAGACCGGCGGCTCCAATGTCCAGTTCGCCGTCAACCCGGCCGACGGGCGCCTTGTCGTCATTGAGATGAACCCGCGCGTGTCGCGCTCCTCGGCACTCGCCTCCAAGGCGACCGGCTTTCCCATCGCCAAGGTCGCAGCCCTGCTCGCGGTCGGCTATACGCTTGATGAGATCCCCAACGCTATCACTGGTGGCGCCACGCCAGCGAGCTTCGAGCCCACCATCGATTATGTCGTCACCAAGATCCCCCGCTTTGCCTTCGAGAAGTTCCGCGGAGCTGATGCGACCCTCGGCACTTCGATGAAGTCAGTCGGCGAAGTGATGGCCATCGGCCGCAGCTTCGCCGAATCGCTCCAGAAAGCACTTCGCGGCCTTGAGACCGGCTTGGCTGGCCTCGACTCGCCCGAGCATCTGGACGGTGCCGGCAAGGGCGAGATCCTGGCAGCGCTCGCCACCCGCACGCCCGATCGTCTGCTGGTTGCAGCGCAGGCGCTCCGAGTGGGCATTCCGCCATCCGAAGTGGTGCGAGTCTCGGCCTATGATCCCTGGTTCGTCGACCGGCTGGCCGAACTGGTCGCTGCCGAAGAGGAAGTGCGAGCCCAGGGCCTTCCGGCCGATGCTGCCGGCCTGCGCCGCTTGAAGGCCATGGGCTTTGCGGACGCGCGCCTTGCTGCACTTGCCAAGACTAGCGAAGCCGAGGTCCGCCGTCATCGCCACGCGCTTGGCGTCCGGCCGGTCTTCAAGCGCATCGACACCTGCGCTGCCGAGTTCGATGCTGCAACCCCCTACATGTATTCGACCTATGCGGGGAGCGTGTGCGAGGCCGAGCCCTCAGACCGGCGCAAGATCATAATCTTGGGTGGCGGCCCGAACCGCATCGGCCAAGGGATCGAGTTCGACTATTGCTGCTGCCATGCCTGCTTTGCGCTCAGCGAGGCCGGCTTTGAGACCATCATGGTCAACTGCAATCCCGAGACGGTCTCGACCGACTATGATACGTCCGACCGCCTCTATTTCGAGCCACTGACAGCTGAGGATGTGCTGGAAATCCTCCATGCCGAGCAGCAAAGGGGGGCGCTCCATGGCGTCATTGTGCAACTCGGCGGACAGACGCCGTTGAAGCTCGCCCATGCGCTGGAGGCCGCCGGCATTCCCATCCTTGGCACGCCGGTCGACTCGATCGACCTTGCCGAGGACCGCGAGCGCTTCGCGGCTCTTGTCGACCGGCTAGGCCTGAAACAGCCCGCGGGCGGCATCGCCCGCTCCGTTGCTGAGGCGGCCGAAGTCGCCACCCGGATCGGCTACCCGGTCCTCATGCGCCCCTCCTATGTGCTTGGTGGACGGGCGATGGAGGTTGTTGAGTCGACAACCCAGCTGGAGGCCTACATCGAGACTGCGGTGCGGGTCTCGGGCGAGGCCCCGGTCCTCATCGACCGCTATCTGCGAGATGCGGTCGAAGTCGATGTCGATGCACTGGCCGATGGCGAGACGGTGCACATCGCTGGTGTCATGCAGCACATCGAGGAAGCCGGAGTCCATTCCGGCGATAGCGCCTGCACCATCCCCCCGCACAGCCTGCCACCTGCCACCATCGCCGAGATCCGTCGCCAGACCGAAGCGCTTGCGCGCGCGCTTGCCGTGCGCGGGCTCATGAACGTCCAGTTCGCAGTAAAGGACGGTCAAGTCTATCTCATCGAGGTCAACCCGCGTGCCAGCCGCACCGTCCCCTTCGTAGCCAAGGCGATGGGCATTCCATTTGCTGGACTCGCAGCCCGGGTCATGGCGGGCGCGCGGATTGCCGATTTGGCGCTGCCCGCCCGCACGCCGAGCTACACGTCGGTCAAAGAAGCGGTTTTCCCCTTCGCCCGGTTCCCCGGCGCTGACCCAGTGCTTAGCCCCGAGATGAAATCGACTGGCGAAGTGATGGGTGTCGATGCTGATTTCGCCATGGCCTTCTGGAAAAGCCAGCTTGCCGCCGGAATCGTCCTCCCAGTGGAGGGGAGTGTCTTCGTCTCGGTCAAGGACCGGGACAAGCCGCTCATCCTTCCTGCCGTGCGCGATCTCCTCGGCATGGGCTTCCATGTCGTTGCAACCCGCGGCACGGCCGCCTTCCTTGCTGCCGAAGGTCTCGAGGTCGAGGTCGTCAACAAGGTGCTCGAAGGGCGGCCGCATATTGTCGATCGCATTCTCGACCGGCGGGTGGCGCTTGTCTTCAACACAACCGAGGGCGCCCAGTCATTGAAGGACAGCGAGGCCATCCGTGCCGCCGCCTGGGCTTCCCGCGTTCCCATCTACACGACGGCTGCCGCCAGCCTCGCCTCGGTCGAGGCGATCGCCGCCATCCGCGCCCGCGAGCCCGAAGTCGCGTCACTCCAGGCGCTGCACGCCACCCTCGACGGCTGAGGCGGCCCTGCTTCTTGCGCCCTTGCGGAGAACCGCTGTCAGCCCTACACTCATAGGTCCAGAGAGGACGACCACCCCGGACATACGCACCCCAAGGGCCGGCATTTTCGCCGGACGCCGCCGGCGTGGCAGGTCGCAAGGGCGTGGCCGGAACAAGGAACGGACATGGCAACGATCGAGAAGATCCCAATGCTCGCGGAAGGTTATGCCGCGCTGCAACGGCAGTTGAAGCAGCTGAAGGAAGTCGAGCGCCCCGAGAATGTCGAGGCGATCGAGGAAGCGCGCGCCCACGGCGACCTTTCGGAAAATGCGGAATATCATGCTGCCAAGGAGCGGCAGGGTCAGATTGAAGCACAGATTGCCGAGATCGAGGACAAGCTCGCCCGTGCCCATGTGATCGACCCGACGACGCTGTCGGGCGACCGGGTCGTCTTCGGCGCGACGGTCGACCTCCTCGACGAGGAGGACCGCAAGATCACCTATCAGATCGTCGGCGAGACCGAGGCCGATGCCAAGCGCGGCCGGATCAGCTACAATTCCCCCCTCGGCCGTGCCCTCATCGGCCGTCGCGTGGATGAGGAAGTGGAAGTGGTCACGCCGTCTGGCGACCGCAGCTACGTAATCGAGCGGGTCCGCTTCCTCTAGGGCGGGCAGGAGCCAGCAGCGTGCGGCCCTGGAAGCCCCCTGCCGCCCGGGCCACCAGTGCGCTCGTGCTGGTGTGCATGCTGGGCCAGGTCATCGTCTGGCTCATGGGCCCAGAGGCACAAGATGCGCTCGCTTTTGCGGCCGGGCTGGTCCCGGCGCGCCTGACCGGCCATGTGGTGGCACCTGGCGCGCTTTCGCCCCTCGCGACGCTTGTGAGCCACATGTTCCTGCATAGTGGCTTTGTTCACCTCTTCATGAACATGGTCTTCCTCGCCTGGGTCGGCCGGCACTGCGAATGGCTGATCGGGCCGCTTCGGCTCCTTCTGCTGTTCCTGCTCGGTGGCGTAGTCGGAGGCCTCGTCCAGGTCATTTCCAGCCCCACGTCCCTCATCCCGGTCGTCGGGGCGTCGGGCGGCGTTTCGGCCGTATTCGGCACCTATGCCCTGCTTTACGCCCGAGTCGGCGAAGAGCCTGCCACCCTCCTTGGGCTTCGTCTCTCGGGCGAGCTGGTCCGGGCCTTGCGCTATGCTGCGCTCTTCATTGGCCTCCAGCTGCTCGTCGCTGTTGCCTTCAACACGCCAGGCGGCCCCGGAATTGCCATATGGGCCCATATTGGGGGTTTTCTTGCTGGGCTCCTGTTCGGCCTGCCCTGGGTCTGGAGTCGCGACGCGCGCGACCTTCGCGGCTGATCCTTCAGCCGCCTCGCTTCAGCTGTTCGGGCTCGAGCAGGCGATGCAGGTGCACGACCACATATTTCATCTCAGCGTCATCGACCGTCCGCTGGGCCTCCGCGCGCCATGCCTTCTCGGCCGAGGCATAGTCGGGGAAAATGCCCACCACATGGAGCTTCTCGGGCTCGATGAAGTCGAGTCCCATCGGGTCCCTAACGCGTCCGCCGAACACAAGGTGGAGCCGGCTCATGCCGCCTCTCCCAGCTGGGCGAACTCAGCCGTCAGTCTTGCCAGCGTGTCGCGCATCCAGTCCTCAAATTCTGGTCCTTCCCAGGCACGGTGGTCGCCGCGGGCATAGGCCAGCGCATTGCGGTAGTAGAAGAGGGCGTTCATCCGGTTCGCTACCCAGTTGTTCGCCATGCGGATGACCTTCGCCGGGCTCCCCACCACGATCGAATTGGGCGGCACAATCGTGCCATCCTTCACATAGGCATGCTGGCCCACGATCGAGTTGTCGCCAATGTGGCTGCCGCCATAGATGGTGGCGTTGATTCCGATGAGCACATTGTTGCCGATGGTCGAGCCATGGATGGTGGCGTGATGGGTAATGGAACAATGGCTTCCGATGATGACGGGACGACCTGGGTCGGTGTGAATCATCACGAAATCCTGGATGTTCGTGAACGGCCCGATCTCGACATGCGCGGCCTCGGCGCGGATTGCGGCATTGATCCAGATGGAGGCGCCTTCGTGTGCTGTCACTTCGCCGTAAACATGGGCAGAAGGGTGAACAAAGGCAGCGCGACTGAGATCAACCCCGGGCATGGCTGGCCCGCTAGCCCGACTTCTTCATGAAGTCCACGAGCGCATCGAAGCCGTTCCGCTGGATGTAGGAATCGAAATCCGCTTCTTGCGTGAGGGCGATATTCACACCATTCACGGTCAGGTTGGTCACAAGCCAGCGGCCTGAGGCCCGGGAGGTCGCCCAGATGGTCTCAAACGGCCGGCCGCCCTTGGGGTCGGTTACGCGGGCATAGACATCGACATCGCCGCGGCTTCCGCGCGCCACCTGTCGCACGACCACGAGCTTCGCATTGCCGAAATCATAGAGCCGGTCCGCGTAGGTATTGACCACATAGTCGGGCAACGCCTTGCGATAGGCTTCGAGCTGGGCTGGCGTGAGCCCGGCGCGATGCTTGCGGATGATCCGCATCCCCGTCTGCTCGATGGCAAAATTATCGCGCAGCAGAGAGCGAAATCTGACCTTCGCTTCCGAGCGGCTGATCGACGAGTCGCGCAGCACGGCAAAGGCTTCCTTGGCGAGCTGCTCGATGAAGCGCGCGGCCTCAGCTTGTTGCGCAGCTGTCGCCGTCTCCGCGCGCGTCGGAATTCCGGGCGCAAGCGCGGCAACGAGCATGGCAACGAGCGGTCGGAGCATGTCCTTCTCTGGAGCAGGTCAGGCCTTGCCCCCGCCTTTCGGCAACAGGGCTGCGAGAATCGCGCCGAGTGCAAAGCCGATGATGACGGACGAGATCGGATGCGCCTTGTGCTGTCGCGCCGTCCATTCGGCGACATCGCGGGCGGCATCCTCGGCCGCGTCAGCGGCATAGGCCGCGCGATTGCGCGCCTCCGCCGAAAGCTGGGCAGCCCGCGAGCGGGCGTGGTAATAGGTCTCGCCCGCCTTCTGGCCGAGCTCTTCGGCCGTTTCGCGCACGCGGTCCCAGCGGCGGGGATCCTGGCTTTCGTCCGGCATAAGGGGCTCCTCCATCTCATAGGCGCGGTAGAGCGGCACCACGCGCTTGCGCGCGCCTATCCCAAGCGCGGCCAAAACGCCAAGAATGGTGGCGCCAGCGGCAAGCGCCAGCGCATGGGCGCGCACGAATTCCCGGCCTTCGGCCACCAAATTCGCCACTTCGCTGCTGACCGCATCCTTGACTGCGTGGCGCGCACGCGATGTCGCGTCGGCCAAAAGATGCCGCGGCTCGAGACGTTTTGAAAGGTCGGCAATGCCGTCGGCGATTGCAGCACGAGCCCTTGCCGCCTCGGCTTCCAGTTCTGCCATCCGAGTCATCCCCGGTCTCCTGAGCGGGCCCCGCTGTCGCCAGGATGAAGTCGTGCCGAGAGCGTCCGCAGGTCCGCCGCGATCCGGCCCAGCGCCCGCTCGGGGAGCAGGCTCAGCTGGCCGGCGCCGCGCCGCGCTGCAACCAGCAGTAGTCCGCCGGCAACGCCGAGCGCGGCTGCTGTTCCAAGCAATGCGGCAAGCCAGCCGATCACACCCGCCAGAGCCACCAGCCCGCCCAGAAGCAAGAAGAGGAGCCCAAGCCCGGAAAGGAACAGGCCGAGAAGTGCCCGCGCTGCCACTCCACTTGCCTCGCGGACATTGGCTCCCGTCTCGAGGCGGGCAAGCGTCGCCTCGGTACGGATGAGAGTCGAGGCATCCGCAACCACTCGCCGGGCGGTCGCGGCAAGCGTCTCAGGCGCCGGCCCGACACCCGGCCCGGTCTCAGGCCTCGCGGCCATCATCCGCGCCCGACTTCAGCGCGCGGGCAAGGGCAAAGCCGAGAACAGCGGCAACCCCGATGGCAAGTGCCGGCTTGTCACGGACGAACTGACGGACATCGCTGCCAAGCTCCTCCAGCGACTTGTCTTTGAGCACATCAGACAACCGGTCCATGCTGTCGGCTGCGCGTCTCACATAAGTGGCAGCCGTCTCCGCCTGCTCGCCTTCAGCCTTGCCAGCAAGGCTGCGAACCACCTCCGCCACCTTGTGCAGCGCGTCGGCGGCTTTTCCCTTGCCAGTCTCAGCCGCGTCACGCGCAGCGTCGCCGGCCTTTTCGGCATAGTGGGCAGCTTCGCTCCGGATCTCCTCGAACCGGCGCGACGCCTTCTCGGTCACATCGCGAATCAGGTTTTCGGCGCCCTCAGCTGCCGCCTCGGCCCGGTCGGCGGCCGCAGATGCGGCCGGCTCCACCTTGATCTCGATGTCCTCCTGGTTCTTGCCCGTCATGACCTGTCTCCTCGGCTGGAGCGGAGGTTCTTACGTAAGATGTCGCGACTGGGGTTCCAACCCCGTCCAGCCTAGAGCACCTCGAAAAGTCCGGCAGCGCCCATGCCGCCACCAACACACATGGTAACAAGCACGTAGCGCACTCCGCGCCGCTTGCCCTCGATGAGCGCATGGCCGACGAGCCTTGCGCCCGACATGCCGAACGGATGGCCGATCGAGATGGCACCGCCGTTCACATTGAGCTTTTCCATGGGGATTCCCAGCACGTCGGCACAGTGGAGCACCTGGACTGCAAACGCTTCGTTGAGCTCGACTAGGCCGATATCGTCCAACTTGAGGCCGTGCTGCTGCAAGAGCTTTGGGACCGCGTGGATGGGCCCGATCCCCATCTCGTCGGGTGCAAGGCCAGCAACGGCCATCCCGACATAGCGGCCAAGCGGGGCAAGGTTGCGACGAGCCGCCTCGCCCGCTTCCATCAGCACCGAGGCCGAGGCGCCGTCGGAAAGCTGGCTGGCATTGCCAGCAGTGATGGTCTTGCCCGGCCCGCGCACCGGCTGCAGGCCTCGCAAGCCCTCGATTGTCGTCTCTGGCCGGTTGCCCTCGTCTTTGGTCAGGGTCACCACTTGCTCAGAGACCTCCTTCGTCTCCTTGTTGACCATCTTCATGGTCGCAGTGACGGGCACGATTTCGGCATCAAACCTGCCTGCCTGCTGCGCTGCTGCAGTGCGCTGCTGCGAGAGCAGGGCATATTCATCCTGCCGGTCGCGACTGATCTTATAGCGTTCAGCAACCACTTCGGCCGTGTCGATCATCGGCATGTAGATGTCGGGCACAATCGCAACCAGCTCCGGGTCGCCCTCAACTCGGAACCGGTCATTCTGCACAGTCGAGATCGAATCGACCCCCGCCCCCACCACGATCTGCATCCCGTCGACGATGATCTGTTTGGCGGCCGTTGCAATCGCCATCAGTCCTGAAGAGCATTGCCGGTCGATCGTCTGGCCTGAGACCGTCACCGGCAGTCCGGCTCTCAGCAACGCAAGCCGGCCGATGTTGGGTGCAGCCGAGCCTTGGGTCAGCACGCAGCCCATGACGACATCGTCGATCTCCGGCCCCGCAAGCCCGGCCCGCTCGACTGCCGCCTTCACCGCATGCGCCGCAAGTGTCGGCGCAAGGGTCGCGTTGAAGGCGCCGCGGTGGGCCTTGCCGATCGGAGTCCGCGCCGTTGCGACAATGACGGCGTCACGCATCCTTCCCTCCCTTGCGCAAGCTCAAAGATAGACGAGGCTGATCCACTCGGCGCTCAACGCCGGCTTCTCTTCGCCTTCAATCTCGACGGTTACCTGATAGGTTGATTGCACGGCACCGCCTGCCCGTTCGGTCACGTCGGCCAAGTGAAAGTGGCCCCGGATTCGCTTGCCCGACTTGACCGGTGCCAAGAACCGCACGCGGTTGAGGCCATAGTTCACGCCCATCTTCACGCCCGCAATCACGGGCATGCACTGGTAGCCCATGAGCGACATGAGCGACAGCGTGAGAAAGCCGTGCGCAATCGTGGTGCCGAACGGGGTCTGCTTTGCAAGCTCAGGGTTCACGTGGATGAACTGGTGGTCGCCGGTCGTGTCGGCGAACTTGTCGATCCGCTCCTGGTCGACGAGGATCCAGTCGGACGTGCCGACGGTCTCGCCCACCTTTGCCTTGAACTCATCGAGCGTAAGCGCTCGTCCCATTCTTATCCCCCAAAGCCGCTGTTTGCCGCCGCCCTAGGCGCCCCGCAGTGGCTGCGCAAGCACAGCTCAGCTCCGCCGCGCCGTCGATTTCACCTGTTGCACTTCGGTGTCGCGCGGGTCGATGATCTTGCCGTCGGGCCCGGCCAGCATTTCGACCTGCACGGGGTAGGCGATGTCGATGTCGGCGGCGTCGAACGCACGCAAGATCCCAAGGATGACCGCCTGCCGCGCATCCATCATGGCAGCAAAATCTGGGTCCTCGATGAAGAAGACCAGCTCGAACTCGAGCGAGGAGGTGCCGAAGCCGACCAGATGACAGCGGTCGAACGAGGCCTTGGGCACGGTCTCGACGACCGTTTGCACCATCGCCGGGATCGCTTCGAGGAGGTCCGGCCGTGTTTCATAGGTGACGCCGAACCGGAGGAGGACCCGCCGCCGTTCAAAGGTCGCATAGTTGGCGACCGTGGCCGAGAGCAGCTTGGCGTTCGACATGATGACCATTTCGCCTGAAAGGGCACGGATCCGGGTCGACTTGACTCCGATTTCTTCGACGACGCCAATCGCGCCCGGCTCATAGAGTATCGCATCGCCTCTTTTGAACGGCTTGTCGAACACGATTGAGAAGGCAGCGAACAGGTCGGAGAGCACGCCTTGCGCGGCAAGGCCGATGGCGATGCCGCCGATACCAAGACCAGCGATGAGCCCGGTGATGTTCACCCCGAGGTTGGCAAGCAGGGTCAGGAAGGCGATGATCCAGACCGCTGCCGAGAGCAGACCGCGCATGAGCGCGAGCGCGGTGTCATCCTCCGCCCGCTCTGACCGGGCCCGGAGCACACCCATCAGGAGGCTTTGCACCCAAAGCGCCACCTGGATGACTGCAGCGATCGTGAACAAGAAGGTGATGAGGCTGGTCAGAACCTGCGGCGGCTGTCCGGCCCCAGCGACGACCCGCAGACTGGCCAGCACCAGGAACCACAGCCGAGTCCGTCCCACGGCCTCTGCCAGCTGTTCGCGCCACAGCGGGCCTGGAACCGCTTGGCGCACCACCGTCTGGACGACGCGCCGGAGCACCAGGAACAGAAGGAAAAGGCCGACCGCAATCGCCAGCAGGGTCAGCGCCTCTGCAGTATCCTTGACCAGCCAGCCAACGACAGACCTCAGCGCTGGCGTGAGCTGCTCCTCGAAGAGCTCCGGGCTGGTGGGAAGAGGCGTGGTGGAAGGAGTGGTCATCATTCGGGCAATCCTCGCCCACCCCTTAGGTGCCCGGCTGCGGCAACGGAACCCCGGGCCTCTTGCGCCAGGCCTGCTGCGTTTTGGTTGCATTCGGCGGTGGGCTCTCTATGCGCCCCTCGCCATGCCGATCCCTGCTGAATTCCTGGTCTCGGGCGCAGACCCACCGCTTGCTCTTGTCACGGGCGGCGCGAAACGGATCGGTGCCGCGCTTGTGACGGCGCTGGCGCAGGAGGGCTTCCGGGTCGCCATCCACTGCCACCGCTCCCGGACGGAGGCGGATGCGCTCGCTGCCCGCCTTGCCGCAGCGGGAGCGCCAGAGCCGCTGGTTGTCGCTGCCGACTTGGCTGCCCCCGACGTCGGCGAGTTGCTCCTTGGAGCCCTGCCAGCGCCTCCTGCCATCCTCGTCAACAATGCCTCGCGCTTCGTCGAGGACCAGCTGGCCAGTCTCGATCTCGACGAGTGGGAGACGCATCTTGCCGTCAACACCCGCGCGCCCGTGCTCCTCGCCCGGGCCATGGCGGCAAGCCTGCCCGCAGGCCGCCGCGGCCTTATCGTCAACCTCCTGGATGCCAAGCTTTCTAGCCTCAACGCCGATTTCTTCAGCTACACTATCTCCAAGCTGGCGCTCGCTGGTGCTACCGAGCTCTTGGCACGCGCGCTTGCCCCGCGCATCCGGGTCAATGCCATCGCGCCAGCGGTCACGCTTGTCTCCGGCCCGCAAAGCCGGGAGAATTTCGCCGCCGCCCATGTCTTGAACCCGCTGCGCCTCGGTGTGGAGGTCACCCATCTTGCTGGGGCACTCCGCTATCTCCTCGAGACTCCAAGCGTTACGGGCGAAACGCTCACCCTTGACTCCGGCCAGCGCTTCCTCGGCCTTCCCCGCGATGTCGCCTACATGGTGTCACAGAACGGAAGCTAAGGTGGTCGCGCTCGCTTCCCACCGCATCCTGCTCGAGGAGCTCGCCCTGGAAGTCGACATCGGCTTCCATGATTTCGAGGTTGGGGTTCCCCAACGCCTGCTCGTGACTGTCGACGTCATGCTCGATCCTGCCGCCTTCCCGGCCGAGGACAGCCAGGCCGCAGCCTGGGACTATGACATCATCCGCTCTGGGATCCATGCCCTCGTCGCCGGACGCCGATTCAATCTCCAAGAAACGCTCGCGCGCGAAATCTTCGCAATGATTGCGGCATTGCCCGGCGTGGCAGGCCTTACGGTCACAACACGCAAACCAGATGTCTATCCCGATGCCGGCGCCGTTGGCGTCGTGCTCTCGAGCCAGCCGGCCTGAGTCTCAGCCCCTCGCGGAGGTTCGCCCGCACGCACCGATTGCGGCGCGCGCTGCCATCCAGTCCCGGGCGAGCCCCGGATCGCTGGCGAGCGTGCCTGGAAGCGCTGCCGGCAGGTCGCAGGCGAGAGTGCGCCACAACAGCGTCTCGGGTGTGACGGGCGCTGCGGACTCATCGATGAGGTCGCTCGTTGCGACCTTGACCAGAGGCGCGGCACCTGGTCGGCGCAGGACCACCAGCGTGAACGGCCCGCCGCTGGCCGCGGCAAGGAAGAACTGGCTTTCGGACTCGCCTGCGATCGTGCCAGGCACATGAAAGCCCGAGCGCACCCCGGTCACCCGGGGAATGCCGCGCGTATGGGCATCGGCAAGGATTGCCCGGACCCGGGCCTCGAGGGTGTCGCTGTGGCGCAGCTGGCCAGAGACAGCGACCAGCCGATAGGGCCGGATGTCGGGCTTTCCACCTTCGGCCGGCACAAGGAAGGCGAGGAGCTCGACACCCCGTGTCGGTGCCGCGCCAGCCGGCCCCTGCCAAAGCCATTCGGCGCCCGCCGGCACCAGCCCCTCGCCTTTGAGGAGACTGACCAGCCGCGCCTCGACGAGATGCCGCGCCTGCCCCTGGGGCACGTCGGGTGCCAGCCGCCTGGAAAGCCGCTTCGCACGCGTAACAGTTGCCCGCACGATGACTGGGCTTGCCAGCACCAGGTCTGCAAGGTCGGTGTAGCTCGGCGCAACGGGCGGTGCGACCGCAGGCTGGGCCATGGCCGGCGCGCCGAGGGCAACGAGCAACAGAGCAACCGGCCAGCGCATGTCGGGTCCGCTATCCTGCGCTGCCACAGCGCACAAGGGGCGAGGTGCGTTGCTTCCCGGCGGTTGCATCGCCAGCGAGAAAACAGCTAGGAACCAGCATCTGATTCGGGCGCATCGGGCGCTGGGTTGTGGTATTGCGTCCTATGTTCGGACCCGGACAGGGAAGGGGGTTGTAGCGGTCGGGGGCGGCATCGCTGCTGCGGCCATTTCGGGTTTGACTGGTTTGGCGCCTTCAGGTGCCCTGCCAAGTGGAGGGGAGTGGCGAGCGTCTATGTCCTTCTTGGCGCCCGAGAACGAGGGGAAGAATCGTCTTCGCTCGTGGATCATCGTCGGCCTGCTTCACGTCTTTTTCGGCTATGTCCTTGTCTCAGGTCTTGCCGTCCGGGTGGTGAAGTCCATCACTGGCCCGCTTGAGACCGTCAACATCGAGGAGGCGGCACCGCCGCCCGACGAACCGCCGCCGCCACCGCCGAAGCTTGAGGACATTCCGCCCTATGTCCCGCCTCCGGACGTGGTCATCGAAACGTCCGCACCCCCACCGCCGACGATTACGACCCAATCGCAGGTCGCAGCTCCGGAACCTGTGCGCGTTGCGCCGCCGGCGCCAGTCGCGCCTCCAGCGCCGCCACCGCCGCCACCTCCAGCGCCGCCCAAGGTGGAGCGAGTCAGTCCGTCGGCGCGCGGCGGGACGGTCACTGTCGGCACAGAGGATTATCCATCGGCCTCGCTGCGCGCTTGCGAACAGGGTGCTGTTGCGGTGCGAGTGTTGGTTGGCACGGACGGGCGGGTGAAAAGCTGCGAGGTTGCCCAGTCGAGCAACTATCCGCGCCTTGATGAGCGCACGTGTGAAGTGGCGCTGCGGCGCTGGCGCTACAATCCGGGGAAAGAAAATGGCCAGCCCGTTGAGATGCCAATGGTGCAGCGAGTGCGCTGGGTCGTTGAGCAGGGCTGCTGAGGAAGTGTCAGGCAAGACAGGGGAACTTGCCACGTTTTGCAACCTTCAAGCGTGAGGACTGAGACATGGAACGGGATCGGATGAACGATATGGCGGGCGCCGTTACGGCGGGACTCGCGCGGGCGAGCGCAGTGGCGATGCTGGCCCTGATGCCGGCTGCGGCGATCGCAGCAGAGGCAGTCGAGGGCGAAAGTCCCTATGGCCTTATCCCGGCGCTGAAGCAGGGCGGGCCGATCGCATGGTTCCTCTTTGCCGTGCTCATTCTCATGTCGATCATCACTTGGTATATCTTCTTCACGAAGTGGTGGCAGCAGAAGAAGCTCCTGGAAGAGGCGGTTGAAGTGGAGAAGAAGGTGTGGTCGGCTGCCACTCTGAAGGATGGGGCTGCGAAGCTCGACAAGGACTCTGCCTTCCGCCAGCTCGCTGACGATGGTCTGAGGGCCTATGACCATCACGAGGGGCGGCTGACCGATCAGATCGACCAGCATGAGTGGGTGACGATGACGTTGAACCGCTCGGCCGGGCTCATCGGCTCGCGTCTCCAGTCGGGTCTTGCCTTCCTTGCCTCAACTGGTGCGACTGCACCCTTCATTGGCCTTCTTGGCACCGTGGTCGGGATCTACCGAGCGCTCATCAACATCGGGATCGCGGGGCAAGCCTCGATCGACAAGGTGGCAGGGCCAGTGGGCGAGGCGCTCATCATGACGGCACTCGGCCTGGCCGTCGCCGTGCCTGCCGTGCTCATCTACAACTATCTCAATGGCCGCAACAAGCTGGTGATGGAAAAGATCAATACCTTCGCCGCTGACGTCCACGGCTATCTCGTCTCCGGCGCCCGCATTGAGCGGCCAGCGGCGACAGTCGCAACGCCAGCGGCGGCCGCGACGGCCAAGAAGTAGCGCGGGGGCCAGAAGTAGCGCGGGGCAAGGCAGGAGCAGACACCGATGGGCATGACGGTCGGGACCGAAGCCGAAGAGGGCGCCATGATGGCGGAGATCAACACCACGCCGCTCGTCGACGTGATGCTCGTTCTCCTCATCATCTTCCTCATCACGGTTCCGGTCGTCATCCAGGTGGTCCCTGTCCAGCTGCCCAAGGTCTCGAGCGTGCCGACAACGACCAAGCCTGAGAATGTGCCGCTATCGGTCGACGCCAACTGCGACATCTACTGGGGCTTGACTCGGCTGGAAGGGCCTGAGGCGCTGCGCGAGCGCGGCGGCGCCTATCTTCTGGCTGAAGTGGAGAAGCAGAAGGCACGCGGTGCCAAGATCGAGCTTCCCGAAGCGCATATCCGGGCGGATGCGGGCACCGAGTATCGCTGCGTCGGCGGTACTATCTTCGCTCTGCAGCGTGCCGGCTATCAGAAGATCGGCTTCATTTCCGAGCCCGCCAGAGGTTCGCCCGCGGGCTGATTACGGCGTCAGGAGGGTTTATGGCAATCTCGATGGGTGGCGGCGCCGGCGAGGGCGCACCGATGGGCGACATGAACACAACGCCCCTCATTGACGTCATGCTCGTCCTCCTCATCATGTTTATTATCACCATCCCGATCCAGACCCACGCGGTGAAGCTCGATCTCCCGCCGCCCAACCCAAATCCCTCCAACATCGAGCCAACCTTCAACCAGGTGAACATCGACTTCCTCAACACCATCTACTGGAACGATCAGGAAGTGACCATGGAGCAGCTCCGCACCTACATGGAGCAGGTTGGCAGAATGCCGGCCGATGACCAGCCCGAGCTTCGCCTCCGCCCC
>NZ_JBRCLD010000071.1:0-20942 GCF_053487655.1 Thermaurantiacus sp.
ATCATAGACCGGCGGCTTGCCGCGGGCGAGGAGGACCTTGCGCTTCAAGTCCAGTTCCTCGGGGGTCTCGTAGGCCGGGTAGGCGTGGCCGGCGGCGGCGAGTTGCTCCAGCACTTCGGCGTAGCGGTCGAGCCGGTCGGACTGGCGGGTCTCGCCGTCCGGGGTCATGCCGAGCCAGGAGAGATCGTCGCGGATCGACTGCGCGAATTCCTCAGTCGAGCGGGTGATGTCGGTGTCGTCGAGGCGAAGCAGGAAGCGGCCGCCGAGCTTTTTCGCCGTGAGCCAGTTCAAAAGCGCGGTGCGGACATTGCCGACATGGAGCCGGCCGGTGGGCGAGGGCGCGAAGCGGGTGACGACGGCGGAGGTGGACGGAGCGTTCATCGGCCCGGGTGGAAGGCGCACCCGGCACTGCTGTCAAGCCGGCGGCAGACTAGCGCGAGGCAAGAGGGCCATTGTCGACGGGCTGGAAGGCCCCCATGGTGCACAGGCCATAGCTGATCCGGCTGACGGCATCGATGACGTCGAACGGATCGCCCTGGCAGGTCTGGCCGGTGGGCGCGCGCCAGACGATGATCCGGTTGTCGCCGATCCCGGTGCAGCTTTCGGGGAGCGTCACGCGGAACCAGCGCGAGGCGCTTTCGCGTATAAGGAGGGTGCGGTCGTCCACCATCCGGGTTTCCTGGATGTTGCGCTGGAGCATGCAGCGCCGGGGCTCGCCGATCGTGGGCAGGGCGGCGACTCGTGCGGATTCGGCGGCGCGTTCGGCTGCCCGGTCGCGCGAGAGGGCGGGCGTGGCGAGCAGGAATGCCGCAAGCGCAGCGATGACGAGGTCAGAAGACATCCTTCGCTCTCCTCCGTTCTGCGAGCTCGGCAGCATCACGGGCGCGGACGAACGGGTTGGTCGCAAGTTCGTCGGCGAGCGTGAAGGGGACCGTGGGCTCGTCTCTCGCACGGGCGGCCTGAACGGCGGCAAAACGGGCTTGGAGCGCGGCATTGTCAGGCTCGACGGTGACAGCAAAGCGGGCGTTCGAAAGCGTATATTCATGCGCGCAATAGACGCGGGTTTCTGCCGGCAGCGCCTTCAGTTGCGCGAGCGCCCTGAACATGTCGTCTGCTGTCCCTTCGAACAGGCGACCGCAGCCCATGGCAAAGAGCGTGTCCCCACAGAAGAGGGCGTTGGCGGTGGGGAAGTGGAAGGCGATGTGGCCGGCGGTATGGGCGCCGACAAAGAGGACATGGCCCTCGTGGGCGCCCAGCGTGACGGTATCGCCATGGTCTACCGTCCGGTCGATCCCGGGGATTTTCGCTGCCTCGCGCGCCGGGCCGATGATGGTGCAGCCGGTGGCGGCCTTGAGCCCCATGTTCCCGCCGACATGGTCGGGGTGCCAGTGGGTGTTGAGGATGTGGGTGATGGCGAGCTGGGCGGCCGCGGCGGCCTCGAGCACCGGGTCGGCGACGGCAGGGTCGATGGCAGCGCAGCGGCCCTCGGCGAAGGCGAAGAGCCAGACATAATTGTCGGCGAGGACGGGAACGCGGATGACGGTTGCCATGCAGCGTTCCTGCCCGAGAGACCGACCCCGGGCAAGCGCGGCTGGGGAAACGGCTTTTGCGACTCGCCCATCGTTCTTGCGGCATGGCAACCAGACGCATCCTTGAGTGACGGCTTGCAGTCGCTCGGAACCGACCTCAGACGCCAGCGCCTGGCAAGGCGGGCTATGGCCTTCGTGCGGACGACGGTTTCGGCTGTTACCAGGTCCCGATATTGGGCGCGGATGCCCAGGGTTCGCGGGGGGGAAGGCTGCCCGACTTTTGAAGCAGTTCGATCGAAATGCCGTCTGGCGACTTGACGAATGCCATGCGGCCGTCTCGCGGGGGGCGGTTGATCGTCACTCCATTGGCGGCGAGCCGGTCGCACACGTCATAGATATCATCGACGGCATAGGCGATATGGCCGAAGTTACGGCCGCCAGTGTAGCCGGCCTCGTCCCAATTGTGGGTGAGCTCGATCTGCGCCTCCTCGTTGCCGGGGGCAGCGAGGAAAATGAGGGTAAAGCGCCCGGCCTCGTTGTCATAGCGGCGCAATTCCCGAAGACCGAGCAGCTCGAAGAAGCGGATGGTGGCAGCCGGATCGGAGACCCGGAGCATGGTGTGGAGATATTTCATGGCTGACTCCTGAGCTTGCGGCTCTCGAACGCCTCGAAGGCGGCGAGGATCCAGTCAGGCACGGGCGTTGCTTTGCCGCGGGCTTCGGCGACATGGACCTGGACCTGATGGATACGGGCGCGCAGATCATCAGCGCCTTCGCCGTTGTTGAGGCCGTGCAGCTCACAGGCGAATTCGGCCGAAGTGCGGCCGACCCGCGTGCAGGCGACACAGATGTCGACTTCCTCGTCAAGCAGCATGGGGGCCTTGTAGTCCACTTCGGCGCGGACGACGTGGAATTCCGCCGCACCGCCAGCAATTGTGGTCCTGCCAAAAATTCCAGCCGCACGCCAATATTCAACGACTCCGACATCGGCCCATTCAAGGAAGCGGGCGAAGTAGACGACCGCTTGGGCATCGACCTCGGAATAGCGGACGCGGCGGCGAAAGGCGAATCGGAAATCGGCGCGCGGCATGTCCTTGTCTTAGCGATGGGGGCGGGGCAGGGCGAGCAGCCGCGAGGGCGTGGGATGGCGATGACCAACGGCAAGGGCAGCTGGATTGCGGGCGGGCGAGTGGCGTTCGGGCTGGCGGCTGCTGGCCTGTTCATTGGGATTGGTCTTGCCAAGATGCGCGGCCGGCAGCCAGCGTGACGGTGCGTGAGGTCGCCGAGCGCGATGTCGTCGCCGATCTTGCGACTTGGACGCTTGCGACCCAGTCGGGACCGATCTTGCAAGCGTGCAAGCCCGCGCAGACCGGGACGCTGAGACGGTCCGGACGTTCCTTGGCCGCCAGGGCTTCACGCCGACCGAGATCGCCGTGCGCGGTTTGGGCGTGAGCCAGTGGTATGACAGCCAGCGTGGCAGCATGAACATCACGATCCGCCAGCGCTTCCAGGCCCGGACCACCGATGTTGCCAAGATGGAGCGGCCCTTTGCTGCCCAGGCCGAGATGATCCGCGCTGGCGTTGCGCTCGATGGCAACGGCGGCGGGCTGCCCTACAGCTTCACCAGGCGCAACGACGTGAAACCAGCCATGATTGCCGAGGCAACCAAGGCGGCGCGCGAGGCCGCCGACCAGTTTGCTGCCGGTTCGGGGACGTCTGTGGGCGGGATCCGGACGGCGACGCAGGGCCTCTTCACCATCACCGGGCGCGACGGCGACCCGGGGCCGGGGACCGACACGCCCAACCAGAAGGTGCGCGTCGTGACGACGGTCGAGTTCCGGCTCGACGACTAGCCGCCGGTCAGCTGCTGGCGAGGCCGGCGAGCAGGCGGGCAAGTGCGAGGAGGAAGACGAGGCCGCTTGCGATCATCAGATAGTCCCAGGGGATGTGGGCGAGCGGGCCGATGGTGCGGCGGCGGTCGGCCATAGCGCAGCCAAGCGTTGCCGCTGCAGCAAGGCCGGTGATGGCAGCAAGCAGCGGATCGACTGCCATGACGGCTTCAGGGGTTGGAGCAGGCGCAAGGTGCGCCTAAGTGGCGCGTGTTCTGCCAAGGGGAGACAGCCATGAACCGCGCCTTTCTCGTTGCTGCTGCGCTTCTCGTGCCTGCCGCTGTTGCTGCGCCCGCGCAAGCGGCACGCGCAAGCGAAACGGACGCAGCTGCCGCACTCGATGCCGCGATTGCCGGGCCGTGGCGCTCCGAGGCCAACCGCGCCCGCGATCGCTATCGGCACCCTAAGGAGACTTTGCTGTTCTTTGGCTTCCGGCCCGACATGACGGTCATCGAGATCGCGCCCGGCGGCGGCTGGTACACCGAGATTCTCGCCCCGGCGCTTAAGGGCCGCGGCCAGTATATCGCCGCCCACAACAATCCGGCGGTCTCGCCAGCAGCTGCCAAGGCGCGGGCCGACTTCCTCCAGAGGTTTCGTGACCGGGAAGTTTATGGCCAAGTCAATGTTGTCAATTTCGGCCGCGGGATCATGAGCTCCATGGCGGCACCCAACAGCGTCGACCTCATTGTCACCTTCCGTTCGATCCACGGCTTCATAGGCAACAATGTGGCAGATGAGGCCTTCCGTGCCTTCTACACGGTTCTGAAGCCCGGCGGCCGGCTCGGAATCGAGCAGCACCGCCAGCGCGAGGATCGGCCCAACCTGCCAGGTGCGAACCAGGGGGGCTATGTGAAAGAGAGCCAGGTCATCGCACTTGCCGAGGCGGCCGGCTTCCGGCTGGTGGGCCGCTCTGAGATCAATGCCAACCCCAGGGATACGGCCGACTGGCCAGACGGCGTGTGGACCCTGCCGCCCACTCTGGCCCTTGGGGACAAGGACCGGGCCAAATATGAGGCGATCGGCGAAAGTGACAGGATGACGCTCGTCTTCGAGAAGCCGGGTCGCTAGGCTCGGCCTCAGGTTCAGTCGCAATTCAACCGCCGGGGCTGAGGTGCGAGGATGGTTGCACACGGTTTCCTGCTTGCATTGCGGCCGGGGTTGGCAGCTCTCGCCCTTTCCGGGCTGCCGGCGACAGCGCAAGTGCGGGTGCCAGTTGAGCCGTTGGAGCCGGGCGAGACGACGGAATGGATTGCGGGCCCGGCTCGCAAGCGGGCCTGTATCGATGCGACAGCAATTGCAGGTGCCGTGGTTGTTGACCCGAAGACGCTGGAGCTTGCTGATCGGGCGGGGCAGCGCTTCCGGCTGATCTTCGACCGGCCCTGCCCGCATCTCGGCTTCTATGGCGGCTTCTACTATGTGCCGGACAAAAGGGGGCAGCTGTGTGCCTCGCGTGACCAGCTGCTGGGGCGCAGCGGTGCAGCTTGCCCAATTGCTGCGGTCTCCGAGATGCGCCGGCGGCGCTGACCTGACGGGGCCTGTGGCCCGCAGGCCACAGCCGACATCCCGTTGTATGTCCTAGGCGCAGTGCGCATGCCTCCGCGCTGGACAAGTCGCAAGCTCGCTGTTTGGGTTCAATCATGCCCTGGGGAGGGATGCGGGTTTCTCGGCGCCTGAGATTGGGGACAGGCGTCAAGTCGTCTGGCCTTGCCTTCCCCGGTGCCCCGGCTTCATGGCTGGGTCCGAGGTGAGGGAGAGCAAGATGAGGGAATGCATCAGAGCGCGGACGGACGCGAAGACGAGCTTTGCGGGCGGAACGGCGCGGTGGCTGTCGGGCTCCGCGCTGGTGCTCGCCGCCGCCGCCGGGCAGGCGCAAGTGGCAGATACTGGCGGGATTGCCGAGATCATCGTGACTGCGCAGCGGCAGGCGCAGAGCCTGCAGGACGTGCCGATCGCAATTACCGCCTTCTCAAGCGACGCCATCGAGCGCCAGCAGATCAACAACACGTCCGATCTCCAGCTCGCGCTTCCCAATGTCAGCTTTACCAAGGGCAATTTCACTGGCTCCAATTTCACCATTCGCGGCGTTGGCGACGCCGCGGTGGCAGCTTCGGGCGACACCTCGCTCGGCATCCATGTGAACGACCAGCCGCTTTCGACGACTCGCCTGTTTGAGACGGACTATTTCGATCTCGAGCGGATCGAAGTGCTGCGCGGGCCCCAGGGCACGCTGTTTGGCCGCAACGCGACATCAGGTGTGCTCAACTTTATTACGGCGCGGCCCGATCTTGATGCCCTCGCTGCTCGCGGCCTCATCGAATATGGCAATTATGACTCCCTCCGGCTCGAGGGCATGGTCAACCTGCCTGTGACCAAGACCATCGGGTTGAGGTTCGCTGGCACCTATCTTAAGCGCGACGGCTTTACCGAGAACCTCTACACTGGAAACCGTATCGACGGGCGCGACCAATGGGCTGCGCGGGGCACGCTCAGGTGGCAGCCGAGCGACCAGACTGTGGTTGATATCATCGGCTATGTCTTCCGCGAGGACAGCAATCGCTCGCGGATCCAGAAACAGCTTTGCAACCGTGACCCGACCGGGGTGCTCGGCTGCCTTCCCGACCGGCTCGACTTCGGAACACTCAACGGCAACGCAACTCTCGGCGGCACCATAACCAGCCGCGAATTCTATGGGGCTATCTCGGGCGGCGCCCTGGCGCCCTTCGGCATTGGCAGCATCTACGGGCGGGATGCCTATTCACTTGCGGTCAACCCGCGGAACCTGCGCCAGGTCGCGATCGACTATGAGCCGACCTACCGCTCGGAAGAAACGCTCATCCAGTTCAAGGGCCAGCAAGACCTGGGCGACAACTTCACCCTCAATGTCACTGGCGGGTGGCAGGAAACCGGTGTGCGGTCGCGCACAGACTATAATCTCGCAGTGGGCGACCCGCTCAACTTCGGCCCGGGCGGCGGTATCTTCAACTTGCGCAACACGCCCTTCTTCGCGGCCGGCGCAGCGCGACTGTTCCAGGGCAACGCCATCTGCGTCTCGGCGCCAAGCCGCCGCTATGTCGGCTTCATCAACAATGAGATCGAGCGCTGCGCTGGAATTGACACCAACTTTGACGAAAGCGGTGTGGAAAGTCAAGGCTGGTCAGTCGAGGCGCACATTGACTCCAAGTTCGATGGCCGGTTCAACTTCCTTCTTGGTGCCATCTATCTGAGGGGTAAGGTCACGAATAGTGACTATTTTGTAAACTCTGCAAGCCTTGACTATGGTTCTGTTGTGCTCGGATTTGCGAATGGCGGGCCACTTTCTGGTCTTGCCTCGCCATTCTTCAATTCGGAGACGGATCTTTACAGGCTCAAGAGCTACGGCATCTTCGGTGAAGTCTATTTTGATCTG
Source organism: Thermaurantiacus sp. (assembly GCF_053487655.1). Classification (NCBI taxonomy): domain Bacteria; kingdom Pseudomonadati; phylum Pseudomonadota; class Alphaproteobacteria; order Sphingomonadales; family Sphingosinicellaceae; genus Thermaurantiacus; species Thermaurantiacus sp. The sequence continues at coordinate 6,824 of NZ_JBRCLD010000071.1, forward strand.
ACCGAAAACCTGCGCTTCACCGGTGGGGTACGCTACTCGAACGATGACAAGTTCGTCCGCGACCGCCAATTCCTGTTCAACTTGCCAGTGCCCTATGGCACGGCGGACTTCACGCAGACCGCGATTTTCAAGACGGCCTATGATGCCGACCCGTCGCGGCCGGGTGCACAGCCGTTCCGCGAGGCCTCAACCAAGTTCGACGCGGTCACAGGCCGGGCAGTCATCGATTGGCGGCCGGACACCAGCTGGAGTGAGGACACGCTCATCTATTTCAGCTATTCACGCGGTTACAAGTCGGGCGGGATCAACCCACCGTTTGACCCAACATTGTTCACGGCACCGGCAATCTATCAACCGGAGTTCATCAATGCCTTCGAGGTTGGCACCAAGAACACCTTCTTGAATGGCCAGCTGAGAGCCAACCTCACTGGCTTCTACTATGACTACAAGGGATTGCAGCTGTCACGGATCATCAATCGCACCAGCTTCAACGACAATACGGACGCGACAATCTACGGGCTTGAGGGCGAGTTCGTCGTGGCGCCCACGCCGCGTTGGTTGTTCAACATCAGTGCCTCCCTGCTCCACACCAAGGTGAAGGAACTGGCGCTGATCGACGTGCGCGATCCTTCAGGTGGAGTGAATGACGCAGTCATCATCAAGGATCTTGCAGGCGGTGCCAATTGCGTCTTCCGCGTTCCTGGCAACCCGACGCTCGCCAACGCCTTCGTTGCCGGTTTCAATGCTGCGGTTGGATTGCGCCCGCCAGTGCCGGTGCCGGCGACCAACACGACAGGGGCATTCTCGCTCTGCAATGCGCTTCGGGATGCAGCGCTCGGCGCCGGGATCCCGGTGGTGGTGGAAGGCAACAATCGCACGCTTCCGGCAGGCGTTCCAGTCAATCTCGACGGCAATGAGCTTCCCAACGCGCCTTCGTTCAAGATTGCGCTTGGTGGCCAGTATACGCTGCCGCTCGGGAGCAGCGGGTGGAGTGCGACGCTTCGCGCCGATTATTCGCTGACGGATGAGTTCTACTCGCGCACCTTCAACCGGCCCATTGACCGGGTGCCGTCCTACCAGATCGTGAACGCGCAGTTGCAGGTGAATGCGCCGGACAATCGCTGGTTCATCCGCGGGTTCATCCAGAATGCGCTCAACAGTGATGCAATTACCGGGCAATATATTACGGATCCATCGTCTGGTCTGTTCACAAACATCTTCACGCTTGAGCCTCGGCGCTACGGGATTGCCGCTGGACTGAGCTTCTAGCCTTATTGGGGCGGCGGCGGGCCGGGCAGCTTCTGCCCGGCCTTTCGCTTGGCCGCTGGTCGGAATATAGGCAGCGCAAGGATATGCCAGAGGCGCTGCCCCGTGCCCTTTTCTGACCTCCATCTCTCCGACCGGCTGCTCGAGGCCGTGGCTCTCGCCGGCTATTGCGAGCCGACCGCAATCCAGGCCGCTGCCATCCCCTCCATCCTGATGGGCCGTGACGTCATCGGCGTGGCCCAGACCGGAACCGGCAAGACGGCGAGCTTCGTGTTGCCGATGATCGACATCCTGGCTGAAGGCCGGGCCCGGGCGCGGATGCCGCGCAGCCTCATTCTTGAGCCCACGCGCGAGCTTGCTGCCCAGGTGGCCGAGAATTTCGCGAAATATGGGCGAAACCACAAGCTCTCGATGGCGCTTCTCATTGGCGGGGTTGCCTTCGGTGACCAGGACCGGGCGCTTGAGAAAGGAGTGGACGTGCTGATCGCAACGCCCGGCCGGCTGCTTGACCAGCACCAGCGGGGCAAGGTGCTGCTCTCGGGCGTGGACGTGCTGGTCATCGACGAAGCTGACCGGATGCTCGACATGGGCTTCATCCCGGACGTCGAGCGGATCTGCGCGCTCTTGAAGCCGGAGCGACAGACGCTGCTGTTCTCGGCAACCATGCCGGCGCCGGTTAAGAAGCTTGCCGACCGCTTCATGTCGAACCCGCGGCTGGTCGAAGTCGCGCGGCCAGCGACGGCGAATGCCGACATTAGCCAAAGGCTGCTCGAACTGGACGCGCGCGACAAGCGCAGCACCTTGAAAATGCTGTTGCGTGATCCGGAAGTCCAGACCGCCATTGTCTTCTGCAACCGCAAGTCGACCGTCAGAGAGCTGGCTGGCGAGCTCAAGCGAGCGCGGTTTCGGGCCGGGCAAATCCATGGCGACATGGAGCAGGCGGACCGGATCCGCGAGCTCGACCGGTTCAAGGCTGGCGAGATCAACGTGCTGGTTGCCTCCGACGTTGCTGCGCGCGGGCTCGATATCAAGGGAGTCTCCCATGTGTTCAACTTCGACGTGCCGTGGCATCCGGATGACTATATTCACCGGATCGGCCGCACTGGCCGGGCGGGTGCGACTGGCACCTCGATTACGCTTGCCACTCCGGAAGATGCCGAAGCAGTGGCAGCGATTGAGAAGCTGACTGGGGCAACCATTCCGCGGCTGGACGAGGCCCATGCGGCGGAGGCTCCCTCAACTGGAGCAGCAGCGCGCCGGAAAAGGGCTGCCGACAGTCGCAAAACAGCGCTGGAACGGCGGACGCCGGGCCGGTACCGGGCGCCTGAGCCAGCGCGTGCTGCCAGCCAAGACCGGGCCGATGGGGAAGATGACATGCCTTGCGGCTTTGGTGCGGAAGTGCCGGCCTTCCTTCAAGTTTCGGCGCGGCGCTGAGGCTGCCGCTTTTGCCGGGTGAAGCAAGCGCCAGCCACGCCTAAGCCGGTGCCGGGCCGCATGAGGAGGGGCAATGGACTTCGAGCATATCCACTGGAGCGAAGCCGAGGGTGTTGCGACTCTCACCATCAACCGGCCGGAGCGGCTGAATGCGCTCCACACGGGCGTGATTGCCGAGATGATCCGCGCCGTCGACCAGATCCGGGACGGCACATCGTCTGCACGCTGTCTGCTGCTGACGGGTGCAGGCCGCGGCTTCTCTTCGGGGGCTGACCTCTCCGGTGGCGGCGCGGGTGGCGGGCGGGGAAGCGGCCCGGTCGATGCCGGCGCCGTGCTCGAGACCCATTTCAATGTGCTCCTCGAGCGGCTGTTCGCACTTCCCGTGCCGTTGGTGACGGCTGTCAACGGCGCGGCGGCAGGCGCTGGCTGCTCCTATGCGCTTGCCGGCGACATCATTGTGGCAGCGAGGTCCGCCTATTTCTTGCAAGCCTTTGTCAACATCGGTCTCGTGCCCGATGTGGGCTCGACCTGGATGCTGCCGCGCATGGTGGGCCGCGTCCGAGCGACCAGGATGATGATGCTGGGGGAGCGGATTCCCGCCGAGCAGGCGTTCGACTGGGGCCTGGTCTCTGAGGTTGTCGACGATGCCGACCTGATGCCGCGCGCGACCGAAATTGCGCAGAAGCTCGCCAGGGGCCCGACGAAGGCGCTAACTCTCATCCGCACCGGAATTCGCGACTGCCTGGATAAGACGCTGACCGAAGCGCTGATGGTGGAGCGGCGGAACCAGCTCATCGCCGGCCGCACGGCCGATTTCGCCGAAGGGGTGATGGCCTTCCTCCAGAAACGTCCGGCGAATTTTGAAGGAAAATAGCCTTCGGCTCCGCAGGCCGTCCCTTGCGTTTCCAGAAGGCCGCGGCTTGAAGGCCGGGATGGCGGATCATCGGGCACTTCGGGATGCCTTCGGCTGTTTTGCAACGGGAGTCACCATCGTGACGGCAACGGATGCGCGGGGCCGGCGGGTGGGGTTTACGGCCAACAGCTTTGCCTCCGTCAGTCTGGAGCCGCCGATGCTTCTGGTCTGTCCGGCAGCAGGAGCTTCCAGTCTTGAGGCCATACGCGAGAGCGGGCGGTTCGGAGTCTCGGTCTTGGCAGCTGACCAGCGGATGCTTGCCGAGCGGTTTGCAAAGCGCGGCGTGGACCGCTTTGCTGAAGGCGCGTGGGTGGAGGCAGAGTCGGGAGTGCCGTTGCTCGAGGGCGCAGCGGCCAATTTTGCCTGTGCGCTTGCCCATGATGTGCCGGCGGGGGATCATGTGGTGCTGATCGGTCTTATTGAGAGCTTCCGCGCTGCGCCCGAGCGGCCGCCGCTCACCTATCTCAGGGGTCGCTACGGCTGATACCAGGGCGCGGTGACGATGACTTATCGTCACCCTTGCGTTCGGCCTATCGGCCGGTGCGCTGGGAGCGCTTGCACGTCCCGCGGATCGCTTCCGGTCACCTGGAGGCGGCATGAGGCCGTGGCGGCGGGCTCCTGAGCGCGATGATGAGGCCGGCAAGTGCCAGCACTGCGCCGGCCGCGGCGAGCAGAGTCCAACGATAGCCTTCAAGTGCGGTGGAGATCGCCATGGCAAGGATGGGGATGGGAACACCAGTCCAGGCGGCTTCCGCCGGGCCGATGCGGCGGATGAGGTCGAAATAGAGGGCAAAGGCAAGCGCGCTGGCAGCGACTGCCAGGAAGAGGAGCCCGGCTGTGTAGCTCGGCCTCGAGTCCCAAGCCGGAGGGCCGACAGCGACGAGCGCCCAGAGGGCGTTGAGGGCAGCGCCGATCAGCATTGCCCAGCCGAGGCCTGCGAGGGCGGGAAAGCGGGCAGCCGCCGGGCTTGCCTGCATGACATTGGCAATCGAAGCCGAAATGATGGCGGCAGTGACGAGGGCAAGGCCGCGGACGGTCTCGTCGCGGTTGTCGGGGAGCGCGAGCTGCTGGCCAAAGAGGAGACCCACTCCAACCACACCGAGGGCAGCGCCCGCAAGGAAGTGGCGGGTGAGGCGGCGGCCGAGGAAGAGGCGGGCGAGGATTGCGTTAGGGACCATCAGGAGAGCGAAGGCGACGGCAGGGATGCCAGACGGGATGTAGAGCTCGGAGCGGTAGACGAAATTGAAGTTGAGCACGAACTGCATGAGGCCGAGAGCCGTGAGGAAGGGCAGGGCTGAGGCGGGAACGGCGATCGGCATTCCCCGGATCCGGCACCAGGCAAGAAGCGCAGCGCCGCCGATTGCGAACCGATAGGCGACCGACCAGGTGACGGGGACGGATGCGAGCTGGTCCTTGATGACGAACCAGGTCGTGCCCCAGATGAGGACGACAGCCAGGAACTGGATGGCGGAGCGGCGGTCGGGCACGCTGGTCTAGCTGAGTGCGGCAAGTCGGGACGCAAGTGCGTCAACCGCGGCTGTGTCTTGATCCCAGCGGACGACGAGGCGGGCAGCGTCGGGTCCGGCGAGCTCCCAGTCATAGAAGCCGAAACCCTCTTTCCTGAGCGCGGCCTTCTCAGCTGGCGTCAAGCGGAGGAACAGGCTGTTGGCCTCGACTGGCCAGAGCAAGCGCGGCCCCGCTGCAGCAGCGAGCCGGTCGGCGAGCGCATTGGCGCGCGCAGCGTTTTGAAGCCAAGTGCCGCCCTCGATCAGTGCGAGCAGCTGGGCAGCAGCGAAGCGCCCCTTCGACGGCATCATCCCGGCCCGCTTGCGGCGCACGGGAAGGGTCTTGGCGAGTTCGGGCGTGAAGCAGAGAATGGCATCGCTCGTCATCCCGCCGTTCTTGATGCAGCCGAAGCTCAGAATGTCGACGCCTGCGCGCCAGCTTAGCTCGGCAGGCGTGCAGCCGAGGCGAGCGACGGCGTTGGCAAAGCGGGCGCCATCCATGTGGACGCGCAGACCGCGTGCTTTCGCAAAAGCGGCAAGGGCTGCCACTTCAGCAGGAGTGTAGACGGTGCCACACTCGGTTGCGTTGGTAAGTGTGAGGGCGGCGGGCTGGACCTGGTGAACATCGCCCCGGCGGCGCGCAAATCTGGCCTCAAGCGCTTCGACCGTGAGCTTGCCGGCTTCGCCCTCGACAAGAAGGTGGGAGGCGCCGTGAGTGAAGAAAGGGACAGCGCCTGCCTCATCGACTTCGATATGGGCTTCCACATGGGCGAGGATCCCGCCCCAGGGTGGCACCATGGCAGCAAGGGCGAGGGCGTTTGCAGCAGTGCCCGAGGGAACAGGGAAGACCCGGACTGGGGCTTCGAACAGGGTTGAGAAGGCGGAATCGAGGCGGCTGGACCAGGGGTCGGAATCATAGGCGTCAGGTAAGGGGCCGGCGGCTTCGGCGACTGCGGCAAGGACGGCCGGATGCACGCCGGCGGCGTTGTCAGAATGGAAGTCCATGGACAGGCGGTTAGCAGCCGCGACAGCGAAGGGAAGCTCAGCCTTCCTCCGCAGCATCGCCGAAGCTTGCGAACTCGCTCATGAAGACCATGTCGATAATCCGCGTCGCGCCATGGCGATTCTTGCCGACGATAACCTCGGCGAGGCCGCGCAGCCGATACTCCTCATCCTGCCATTTGCGGAAATCGTCGGAAGCCGGGTCGGACGGGCGCTTCTGGGCGTGATAATATTCCTCGCGGAACACGAACAGGACGATATCGGCATCTTGTTCGATGGTGCCGGATTCGCGCAAGTCGGCGAGCTGGGGGCGCTTGTCAGGCCGGACCTCGACCTGGCGCGACAGCTGGGAGAGCGCGAGCACTGGCACATCGAGCTCCTTGGCGAGCGTCTTGAGGCCCCGGGTGATCTCGCTGATCTCCTGCACCCGGCTGCCGTCGGCCTGTCGCGAAGTGCCTTGCAGGAGCTGGAGGTAGTCGACGACGACAAGGCCGATCCCGCGCTGGCGCTTCAGCCGGCGGGCGCGCGTGCGCAAGCCTGCGACTGTCAGCGCTGGCGTGTCGTCAATGAGGAGGGGGAGGTGCTGAAGCTCGTCGGCGGCACGGGCGAGACGGTTGAACTCGTCTTGGCTGATCTCCCCCTTGCGCAACCGCTCGCTGTTGAGCTGGGAGCGCTGGGCAAGGATGCGGGCGGCGAGCTGGTCAGCCGACATCTCCAGGCTGAAGAAGGCAACAGGCGCGCCAGTGCCGGTATCCCGGCCTTCGTCGCGGTCGAGCGCATGGCGCCAGGCGGCATTGAAGGCGATGTTGGTTGCAAGCGCCGTCTTGCCCATTGCTGGGCGGCCGGCAAGAACGATCAAATCGGAGCGCTGGAGCCCGCCGAGGGCGCGGTTGAGCCCAGTGAAGCCCGTCGTGATACCGGAGATGCTGCCGCCTGACCGTTTGGCCCGATCGATCATCCGGACGGCCTTCTCGGCGGCAGCGTGGAACGGCTGGGCACCGCCTGAGACGTCGCCGGTGTCGGCAATCCGGAACAGGGCGTGCTCTGCCTCCTCGATCTGCTGGCGCGGTTCCACACCTGCAGACGTATCGGCGGCGCGAGTGACGAGCTCGGTGCCGAGCCGGATGAGGGCGCGCAACAGGGCCAGATCGTGGATCTGGCGAGCGCAGTCTCGCGCCACGAGAAGGACGGCGGGGTCTTCGGTCAGCCCAGTGAGGTAGGCCTGGCCGCCGAGCTCGGCGAGCGTTGGGTCACTTGCAAACAGGGGCTTGAGAGTGACCGGGCTTGCCAGCATGTTCTGGTCGAACAGGCGACGGATCTGGGTGAAGATCCGGCCGTGGAGCGGCTCGGCAAAGTGGGGCTCATCGAGCGGGACGCCGAGCTCTTCCAGAAGCCGGTTCTCGATCAACAGTGCGCCAAGGAGCGCCTTCTCGGCCTCGACATTGACGGGGAGTGGAGGCTCTTTTGCCTCTTCGAGGGGACGGAGGACCGTTGCCATGCCAACCCCTTGCGCAGGGGGTTTGCGCGCGCAAGCCGGGATCAGCTGTTTTCAGATTTTCGCTGTGGACGAGCCGGTGGAAAGCTCAGAAGGCGAGGCGGAAGCGGATCGCACCGCCATGGTCGGCAACACCATCGACATGGCCTGCATGACGGCGATGGTAAAGCGAGAGCATGACCGGGCCGAGAGCATAGCCGCCTTCCACAAGCGATTCGCGCCTGGTGACTTCGGCCGGTACCAGGCGAATTTCTCCAGGTGCAGCAGCAAACCGGAAGGCGCCGCCTGCAAGCGCTTGCGGAGCAGCAGCAATCAGGTGGAGCTGACCTGGGCCGAGCGGGGCGGCAAGTTCGGCCGACCAGGCCGTCGATTGAACGCCGTCGGCAGCGATGAGGAGGCCGCGCTCGGCAAGGCGGGGCGTGTGCCAGCCGCGGCTGATGGCAAGGCGCAGCTCAACCGGGCCGAAGCCAAACGGTGCCAGAGCAAGATCGAGGGCGCCGCCAAGGCTCCGGCTCTTGCTGCCCTCGAGCCCGAAGGCTGGACCCAAGCGCGTGCCAAGGAGGCCATCGCGCTCCTCGTCCTGTGCAAGCTGGAGGGTAAGGCCAAAGGCGCTGGCGCGGGTGGCGAGCGCAAGGGTGTTGACATGGGCTTCGCCTGCCGGACCGACGGGACGGCCGGGGACGGTCCGGGCCAGCCCGGTGCGGGTGTGGGCGAGAGCAAACGTGAGGCGGCCCAGCTCAATCTGTGCTGCCAGCCGGCCCTGGATGGCGCCTGGCATTGGGGCAAGGGCGTCGGGTGCGACAAGGCCTCGGCGGCCGATCTCGCCAGGCAGGGGCGGAGCAACGGTGCCAGTTCCAGCAGCTAGCCGAAACGAGCCGGAGGCGAGTGCGACACTGCCGTCAGCGAGACGGGAGGTCAGGGCAGAAAAGGGGCCGAGCCCCCGCTGCGCAAGACCAAGAGCAACATCGGGATCGGCGCCGGTAGGCAGGCCTGGAAGCTGCGCTCGACGCGCGCCTGCAAGCGTGAGCCTGAGTGCACCCGACGGGATTGTGAGCGCAGCGGCTGTGACCGGGGGCGCAAGGAGAGCAGCGGCAAGGCGAGCCGGCGAGGCGGGGCGCAGTGTCGTCCCGATGGCAAGCGTGTAGGGGCGGCCGTAGGCATCCTCGATGGCGACCTGCCCGAGCGATGTGCCGAAGGACGGGCCCATGGCTGGCCCGAGGCTGCCATTCATCGTCAGCGAGACCGGAGTCTTCGCGCCAGCAAGCCTTGTGGTGCCCTGGGGCTGGAAGGCGCGGCCGATGTTGAGGAGGCCGCGGCCGGTAACGGGGTCGGCTCCGGGCGCGCCCCGGTCATCGGCCGTCATCAGGAGGAGTTCGACAATCTGTGCGCCCGAGAGGTTGGGGAAAGCACCGGCGAGGAGGGCGGCGGCACCGGCGACGACCGGGGCAGCGAGCGATGTGCCGGAGTAGAGGAATTCGGTGCCATTGTGGTCGAAGCTCCGGACCGAGACTCCGGGCGCCAACAGATAGTTGGCAGCGGCCGATCCGGCCCGATTGGAGAAGCTGGCGATCTCGCCGGTGGTGGTGGCGGCCCCGACGACGATGACGAGCGCCGGGTTGGCCGCTGCAAGTGCCGAACGGGGCAGGGGGTCGATCTCGGCGGCGGAATCATTGCCAGCGCCAATGACGAGGATTGTGCCAGCGCTCGTCGCCCGGGCCCAGGCGCTGCGGACTGCCGATGAGCCCGACGAGCCGCCGAGCGAGATGTTGAGCACACGGGCGCCGGCATCGACGACGGCGTTGATTCCAGCTGCGAGCGCGGCATCGGTGAAGCCGCACCCAGGTTCGGTCGCGCAGCTGCCGGCGCGGTCGCCGCGCATCATGGCGATCGTGGCCCGGGGGGCGATGCCGACGATCGAGCGATCGTTTCTTGCTGCAGCAAGAATGCCGGCGACTGCCGTGCCGTGGCCGTCCTCATCGCGGATGGAGCGCCCAGCGCCAGTCACGTCGCGGCTCTGGGGGGCGATCCGGCCAGCGAACTCCGGACTGTCGACGGCGATGCCGGTGTCGACCAGGCCGACCGTGATGCCCTGGCCCTCGTGACCGGCGGCCCAGACCGGGAGGACATTGGCGCCGGTTGCTGTCGCCGTGCGGCGATATTCGGGCGTGTCGAAAACAGAAGCCGGCGTGGGTGTTGGTGGAGGCGGCGGGGGCAGGACCCCCGGGGTTGTGGGTGCAGGCGCTGAGCCCGAGGAGGCGCAGGCCGAAAGCGCAGCACCGGCGAGAAGCACAAGGAAGAGCGGGCGCGAGGGCATCATGGCTTCACTCCATCGCCAGTGCCTGCCAAAGGGCTCATATGCACGGTCCGCTTGCGAAGAGCCCGCCGCCCCGCCCAACCGGCGCGGCAGAGCTGGCCCATGTGGAGAGCTGGCTCTTCGACATGGACAACACCCTCTACCCCGCTTCCGTCAACCTCTTCGCCCAGATCGACCGCAGGATGGAAGCCTATGTGGGCCGCCTGCTCGGGATTGACCGGGAGGCAGCACGAGTGGTGCAGAAGCGCTATTTCCACGAGCATGGAACGACACTGAGAGGGCTCATGTTAAGTCACGGTGTTGATCCGCAGGATTTTCTTGGCTTTGTCCATGACATCGATTTCTCCGTGCTGGTGCCAGACCCGGGGCTTAGGGCCTCGTTGCTGGCGCTTCCCGGCCGGCGGTTCGTCTTCACCAACGGCGACCTTCCCTATGCCGAGCGCGTGCTTGCAGCACTCGGGATCCTCGATTGCTTCGACGCCATCCACGACATCGAGGCGATGGGCTTTCACCCCAAACCCGACGATCGTGCATATGATGGCATCATCGCGCGGTTCGGGCTCAATCCGGAGCGCACCCTCTTTGCTGAGGACATGGCGCATAATCTGATGCCAGCCAAGGCCCGCGGCATGACGACGCTTTGGGTCAACAACGGTTCGGAACGCGGCGCGCATGGCCATTCGCCCGCCTTCATCGACCATGAGACTGCGGATCTCGGCGACTTCCTCGGGAGCCTCTTTTCATGAGTGCGGAGCTCGAGGCCGCGATCGCAGCGGCATGGGAGGCTCGCGCCGAACTGACTCCGGCGACGCATGGACCCCTGCGCGAGGCTGTCGAGGCCGTGCTCGATGGTCTCGACAGTGGGGCGCTTCGGGTGGCGGAGCCTAGCACCAGTGGCTGGGTGGTCCATGAATGGATCAAGAAGGCGGTACTGCTGTCGTTCCGGCTGGAGGCAAACACTGTTGTGCCGGGCGGTGTGGCACCGGCTTTCGACAAGGTGGCCTTGAAGACCGTCGGGTGGGACGCCGCCCGGTTTGCGGCCGCCGGGTTCCGGATGGTGCCGGGTGCGGTCGTGCGCCGCGGGGCGTTCGTGGCACCGGGCGCGGTGCTCATGCCCTGTTTCATCAATGTGGGCGCACGGGTGGGGGAAGGCACGATGGTGGACACTTGGTCAACAGTTGGCAGCTGTGCCCAAGTGGGAGCCCATTGCCACATCTCGGGCGGAGTCGGGATTGGCGGCGTGCTCGAGCCGCTGCAGGCAGCCCCGGTTATCATTGAGGACGGCGTGTTCCTTGGCGCGCGGTCCGAAGTGGCCGAAGGTGTCATCGTACGCGAAGGTGCGGTGATCTCGATGGGCGTGTTTCTTGGCGCCTCGACGCGCATTGTCGATCGGGCAACCGGCGAAGTGACCCGGGGTGAAGTCCCCCCCTATTCCGTGGTGGTTCCAGGCACGCTGCCAGACCCGGGTGGCGGCCCCTCCCTTGCCTGCGCTGTCATCGTCAAGCGCGTCGACGCGCAGACGCGCAGCAAGACGGCAATCAACGAGCTGCTGCGGGACTGACGCCGGAGTTGTGGCCGCGGCCGGAGCCGAACTCCCGCGCCCGGGCCCGAGCGCTGGGCCTGGCGCAGAACTTGGCGCAGGGCAGGTTGGGCCGGCAGCAAGGAGCGCGTTTGGCCGTGGCTTCGCATCGCTCAAGCCCTCGCCTTGTCAATGCTGCGGCAAGGCCGCCGGCCGCGCGTCAAGGGGAGGAGCGAGGGTCTGGCCGCTTCCGGGCCTCCCCCGCTTGCCTTGCGTTTGGCAGCGCAGTCGAACATGGCGCTTCTCGCGCAGACGAAGGGCCTCTCAAGAGCCCGCGGGGCAAGGCAGCGCTCTGCCCCGCTTTCCTCAAGCGAAGACTTCGTGGGCGAAGAAGTCCTGCATCGCCCGCCAGGAGCGCACGTCTGTCTGCTGGTGGTAGATGATACCCGGCATCAGCTCGCCCTTCGCTTCCGGATTGGTGAAGCTGTGCATGGCGCCTGTGTAGGCGATGGTCTGGCAGTCCGCGCCGGCTGCTGCCATTTCGGCAAGGAAGCCGTTGAGCTGCGCATGCGGGACCAGCGGGTCCTCGGCGCCGTGGCATACCAGGATTTTCGCACGGACCTGCCCGGCCTCTGCCTTCATCGGCGTATCCAGTGCGCCATGGAAGGAGACGACGCCGAGGACGTCCGGGTTGCCGGACCGCGCCAGTTCAAGGACGGTCGAGCCGCCGAAGCAGTAGCCGATGGCCGCAACCCGGCCGTCGCACGCGGCATGGGACTTGAGCGCGGCAACCGCTGCACCGGCGCGGGTGCGGAGCGCGGCGCGGTCGGCGAGCCATTTGCCGATGATTTCGAAAGCCTCGGGCGGGTCTTTTGGAATATATCGCCCGCCGAAGATATCGGCGGCGAGCGCCACATAGCCGAGCTCGGCCAGCATCTTGACCCGCCGCTGCACTTGCGCGCCGAGGCCCCAAGCCTCGTGGACAGCGACGACTCCGGGGAAGGGGCCGGCACCCTCGGGCAAGGCAAGGACACCAAGGCAGGCGGTTTCGCCATCCTGGTAGGAAAGGTCGGTCACGGTCACCATCCTATGCTCCCTAAAGCTGGCCGATCAGATATTCGGCAGACGAGACCTTGAAGGCACCGGGTTCCTCGATGTTGAGCTCAGTCACAATTCCATCCTTGGCAAGGAGCGAGAAGCGCTGGGCTCTCAGCCCCATGCCAAAGCGCGTCGCATCCATGGTAAGGCCAAGCGCGTTCGCAAATTCGCCGTTGCCGTCGGCAAGCATGGTCACCTTGCCGTCGGCGCCAGCAGCCTTGCCCCAAGCGCCCATTACGAAGACGTCATTGACCGAAATGCAGACGATCTCGTCGACGCCCTTGGCCTTGAGCTCGTCAGCCTTCTCGATGAAGCCTGGCAGGTGCTTGGCCGAGCAAGTTGGCGTGTAGGCGCCAGGCACGGCAAAGAGCGCGACGGTGCGCCCGGCAAAAAGGGCGTCGGTCTCGACCGGCTGCGGCCCAGCATCGGTCATCTTCATGAGTGTGGCGCTGGGGATACGGTCCCCCTTCTGGATGGTCATTGGCGAATCTCCTCATGCTCCGTCTGACCTTTGGCCGTGCTTCCTATGCCTGCACAAGCGGCGGTGTGCTACTGTTCACGCAGGCGGTCTCCGCCTAGGGTGAAGCGATGTCCGACCCGCCCTATCTTGCCGGCCAGTTCCTGCTCGCCATGCCCGGAATCGGGGATCCCCGCTTCGAGCGCTCGGTGATTGCGATGTGTGCGCACGATGCCGGAGGCGCCTTCGGGTTGTGCCTGCATGCCGAGCTCGATGAGATCTCGGTGCATGAACTGATGGCACAGCTGGACATTGCGCCAGGCGCAGCCCCCGATGCGCCCATCCTTGCTGGCGGGCCAGTCGAGCCGCAGCGCGGGTTCATTCTCCATACGCCCGACTATGCCGGGCAGGACACATGTTTTGTTGCCGGGCGCTGGGCAGTCACCAGCACCCGCGACGTGCTCACCGCCATTGCCGATGGCAAGGGGCCTCGGCAGTGGGTGGCAGCTCTCGGCTACGCCGGCTGGGGCGAGGGTCAGCTCGAAGACGAGATGCGCCGGCATGGCTGGTTCAGCTGCCCCGGCTCGCTCGCGATCATCTTCGAGACTCCCGCCGCCCTGCGCTGGGCGCGGGCCTTCCGCGAGGCGGGCGTTGATCCGTCGATGCTGGTGGCTGGCGCCGGCCGAGCCTGACGGCGCCGAGCTCGCCCTTGCGTTGGGCAGTGGTTCCCGATATGGCGCGCCGCCTCAAGAAAGGGTCGCCCGGCCAACCTGGGGCTGCCGCGGCGACTGGCAAAGAGCCCTTCGCGGCCAAGGAGACGAAAATGCCCAAGCTGAAGACCAAAAGCGGGGTCAAGAAGCGATTCAAGATCACCGCGACCGGCAAGGTGAAGCATGGGGTTGCCGGCAAGCGGCACCGGCTGATCAGCCACAAAGGCAAATATATCCGCCAGAACCGCGGCACTGCGCTGCTGTCGGAGGCGGACACGCCCACAGTCAAGCTGTGGGCCCCTTACGGCCTCAAGTAGGAGAGCGACCATGGCACGAGTGAAACGCGGGGTGACCGCGCGCGCGCGCCACAAGCGCGTTCTCGAACAGGCCAAGGGCTATTATGGCC
>NZ_JBRCLD010000072.1:0-5528 GCF_053487655.1 Thermaurantiacus sp.
CCCCACCAAATGGCGGGGTGGCAGCGTGGCGCTTGCATGGGGACCCCCATAGGCCTACCGCCCGGGAGCCATGTCTGTCCTCAACCTTTCCGCCGATACCGACCGCCACGGCCGCACTCGGCTCGACGCGCCCGATACCAAGGTCAATGCCCGCGAGGTCTTCGGAGTCAATCTCGACCTCGAGGTTCCGGCCTTCTCCGAGGCCGACGAGCGCGTGCCCGATCTCGACCCGGCCTATGTGTTCGACCCCGAGACGACGATGGCGATTCTTGCCGGCTTTGCCTTCAACCGGCGGGTGATGATCCAGGGCTATCACGGCACCGGCAAGTCCACCCACATCGAACAGGTGGCCGCCCGCCTCAACTGGCCGTGCATCCGCATCAACCTCGACAGCCACATCAGCCGGATCGACCTTGTCGGCAAGGACGCCATCGTGCTGCGCGACGGCAAGCAGGTGACCGAGTTCCGCGAGGGCCTCCTGCCCTGGGCGCTGCAGACTCCGACCGCGCTCGTCTTTGACGAATATGACGCCGGCCGCCCCGATGTCATGTTCGTGATCCAGCGGGTGCTGGAGGTGGAAGGAAAGCTCACCCTCCTCGACCAGAACCGGGTGATCCGGCCGCACAAATGGTTCCGCCTGTTCGCAACCGCCAACACGGTGGGGCTGGGCGATACCTCTGGCCTCTACCATGGCACCCAGCAGATCAACCAGGGCCAGATGGACCGCTGGTCGATCGTGACGACCTTGAACTATCTGCCGCCCGAAACCGAGGCCAGGATTGTGCTTGCCAAAATGCCAGCCATGGACACGCCCGAGGGCAAGAGGGTGGTCGGCAACATGGTGAAAGTGGCCGATATGACCCGGGCGGGCTTCATCGCTGGTGACATATCGACGGTCATGAGCCCGCGCACCGTCATTACCTGGGCGCAGAATGCCGAGATCTTCGGCAATGTCGGCTTCGCCTTCCGGGTCTCGTTCTTGAACCGCTGCGACGAGGCCGAGCGGCCGCTGATCGCTGAATATTATCAGCGGGTCTTTGGCGAGGATCTGCCCGAAAGCGTGGTTTCGAAGGCGCAGCGCTAGGCGTTCCGGGCCATCAGGCCGCCGTCGACCGGGATGGTGGCACCCGTGATGTAGGATGCGCCAGGCTGAGAGAGCGCGACCGTCAGGTGGGCGACTTCCTCGGGCCGGCCGTAGCGGCGCAGCGCCGTGCGGCGCCGCGCGTAAGTGGCCTTGTCCTCCTCCGGGATGGCGGCGGTCATTCCGGTCTCGATGGGGCCGGGGCAGACGGCGTTGACGGTGATGCCTTCCTTGCCGAGCTCGACCGCGAGCGCCCGCGTCAAGCCCGTGACACCGGCCTTGGCGGCACAATAGGCGCTGTCTTGCGCAGTGGCGCCGAGCGCTTCGGTGGATGCGATGTTGACGATGCGGGGGTGGGCGGAGCGGCGCAGATAGGGCAGGGCGGCACGGATGATGCGCTGGTGTGCCACGAGGTTGACGGCGAGGATGCGGGCGAAGAGGGCGTCGTAATCGGGGGAGTCGATGGGGGCGAACCCGGCGATCCCGGCGTTGTTGACGAGCGCGTCGATCCGGCCCTGCCACTCCCCGATCTCGGCGACGACGCTGGCGATGGCGTCTGGGTCGGCGACGTCGAGGGGGAAGGCAAGGGCGCGTTCGCCGAGCTGCCAGGCGAGCTCGGAGATGCCGTCTTCGTTCACATCGGCGAGCGCGACGAAGGCTCCGCCCTCGGCGAAGAGGCGCGCGGTTGCCGCGCCCATGCCCGAGGCAGCGCCAGTCACAAGGGCAACGAGACCTTCAACCGATTGGGTTGGCATGGTGCTCCCTTCTTGGTTTTGGCCATGGGTTTGGGTCAAGCGACATTCAGCGAAACGGGTGGCAGGAGTCGAGGTGTGCGGGCATGCCCTGCTGATACTGCCTTCGGGATGTGGGGGCTTCGATCCGTCGCTGTCGCTTGTCGAAGTCGAGGATCCTGAAATCCTGACCCGGGAGGAGGGCTTCGATCGCGTGCGAGTTCGCAGCCGGGCGCAATTCCGGTTTGGCATTGCGCGCTAGCGATTGTCGATTACCGATCCGGTCCTCGCAAGAAGCCGATTATGCCCGGAGAAGGATCCGTTCACCTGCCATCGCACCATCCAGGTTGCGCGCGCGCCGGATCAAGCGGCGTGCCTCAAACCGGCAGGGCCGGCTCAGGCAGGTGCGACGAAGCTGTCGAGGACCATTTTGGGGCCAGCGTGGTCGAAGTGGACTTCGAGCTTGTTGCCGTCCTTTGCGCTGACCGTGCCGGGGCCGAATTTCTGGTGGAAGACGCGGGCGCCGACCTCGATGTCGGCTCGGGACGCGGCACCGACGGTTGACGCCAGCACCCGGCCCTCAATCATGTGGGCATGCGGAGGTTGCATGGAGGCGCGGGTCCAGCCGGGGCCGCGGCCCTGGCCGCGCGCCGCATGGGCGAAGGGGTCGTCCTCTCCGGTGACGGTGGCGCGCCAGAGGCTGGAGCCGCCCGTCAGCGTGGCCTCTTCGGCGATATGCGCTTTCGGAAGTTCGGCGACGAAGCGGCTGGGGATGCTCGACGTCCACTGGCCATAGACCCGGCGGTTCATGGCGTGGAGGATGGTCGCCCGCCTCCTCGCGCGGGTGATGCCGACATAGGCAAGGCGGCGCTCCTCCTCGAGGCTTGCCGGGCCGCCCTCGTCGAGCGCGCGCTGCGAGGGAAACAGCCCCTCCTCCCAGCCGGGCAGGAAGACATGGCCGAACTCGAGGCCCTTCGCCGCATGGAGCGTCATGAGCGTCACCTTCTCGCCGGCGTCGTCGCGGTCATTGTCCATGACAAGGGCGACATGCTCGAGGAAGCTCTCGACATCGGGCCAGTCTTCCATGGCGCGGCCGAGTTCGCGCAAGTTCTCGAGCCGGGCCTCGGCCTCGATGGCACGGTCGGCCGCGAGCATGGCGCGGTAGCCGCTCTCGTCGAGGACGAGATCGAGGAGGGCGGGCGGGCGGAGCGAAGGGGCGGCTTCGCGCCAGCGCCGGAGGCCGGCGGTCAGCGTGCGCAGGCCGGAGCGCGCCGGCCCCGGAAGCTCGTCGGTCTCGGCAAGCTGGGCAGCAGCGGCCTGGAGCGAGAGGCCAGAAGCGCGGGCAAAGGCAGCAAGCCTGGCCAACGACTTCTCGCCGAGGCCGCGGCGCGGCGTGTTGGCAATCCGCTCGAAGGCAAGGCTGTCGGACGCCGAAAGGGTGGCGCGCAGATAGGCCAGCGCATCGCGCACTTCGGCGCGCTCGTAGAAGCGAAAACCCCCGACGATGCGGTAGGGAAGGCCGATCTGGATGAAGCGGTCTTCGAACTCGCGGGTCTGGAATTGCGCGCGCACCAGGATGGCGATGTCGGCAAGCGGCGCGCCCTCGCGCTGGAGCCGCTCGATCCGCTCGCCGACGAGTCGGGCTTCTTCGGGCCCGTCCCACACCTGGATCACGCTGACAGGGTCGCCTTCATGCGCTTCGGTCCACAGCGTCTTCCCCATCCGGCCGCGGTTGTGGGCGATGAGACCACTTGCGGCGCCGAGGATATGGCCGGTCGAGCGGTAGTTCTGCTCAAGACGGACGATGCGGGTGCCGGGGAAATCCCGCTCGAACGAGAGGATGTTGCCGATCTCGGCGCCGCGCCAGCTGTAGATCGACTGGTCGTCGTCGCCCACACAGCAGAGTGTTGCCATGCCGCCCTCGGCAGGTGCAGCGAGCGCCTTCAGCCACTGGTACTGCGCGGCGTTGGTGTCCTGGAACTCGTCGACGAGGATGTGGCGGAAGCGGGCCTGCCATTCCGCCTTCACGTCGGCATGGGCGCGAAAGATGGCGAGCATGTGGAGGAGGAGGTCACCGAAATCGCAGGCGTCGAGGCCTCGGAGCTCGGCCTGGTAGGCGGTGTAGAGCTCGGCGGCGCGGCCGTCGGCGAAGCTGTGGGTGTCGGCTGCATCGAGGTCGCCGGGGAGCTTGCCGGCATTCTTGAATCGGTCGAGGAGGCTGGCGAATTGCTTCGCTGGCCAGCGCCGCTCGTCGAGCCCGGAGTTCTGGATGAGGCGCTTCAAGAGCCGTTCGACATCGTCGGGATCAAGGATGGTGAAATTGGCAGTAAGCCCGACGAGGCCGGCGTGGCGGCGGAGCATCCGGGCGGCGGTTGCGTGGAAAGTGCCAAGGAACGGCATGCCCTCGATGGCATCGCCAAGGATGGCGCGAAGCCGCTCGCGCATCTCGCGCGCCGCCTTGTTGGTGAAGGTGACGGCGAGGATCTGGCTGGGCCAGGCTGCGCGGGTGCCGAGGATGTGGGCAAGCCGCGCAGTCAGAGCCCGAGTCTTGCCGGTGCCAGCGCCGGCGAGGAGAAGCATCGGCCCCTCAAGCATGGTGGCCGCCAGACGCTGGGGCGGGTTGAGGCCCTGGAGCCAGGGCGGGTCGGGCTCGGGGAGGCTCGCCATCTCTGGCGGAACGGATAGCGAACTCAGCTGCCGGCCGGAAGGGGGGCGAGGAGATGGAGCATGGCCTTGCCGACCGGCCGTTCCACGAGCGTGGCGAAGCCGGCTGGGGCGAGCGGCTCACTCCGGCCAGTCTCGCAGGCAATGAGCGCGTGCGGGGCGATCCAGCCGCCCATGAGGGCGGAGGCCAGCGCGGCGTCCGCCAGCCCTTGGCCGTAGGGCGGATCAAGCAGGAGAAGGTCAAATGGCCTCGGCGCTGGCGGCAGGCGAGTGGCGTCGTGGCGCATCAGGGTCGCAACGGCGCCAAGCCGGGCGATATTGGCTTCGCAGGCATGGGCGGCCCGCGGGTCTACCTCGACGAAGGTTGCGTGGAGAGCACCGCGCGACAGCGCCTCGAGCCCAAGTGCGCCCGAGCCAGCGAAAAGATCAAGGACGAAGAGGCCCTCGAAGCTGCCGAGCCGGGAAGCCAGCATGGCGAACAGGGTTTCCCGCGTGCGGCTGGCAGTGGGCCTTGTGGCCAAGCCAGGCGGGCTTTCAAGCTTGCGGGAGCGCCAGGTGCCGGCGATGATCCGGATCATGCGCGCGAGCGGGTTGCGCGCGGCTGGGTGCAGGCCAGTCGGGCGATGTCGCTCGCCGGCACTTCGGCAAGCGCGCGTGGGGCAAGCGCACCCAATCCGAAGGGGCCAAAGGCGGTGCGGATGAGGCGGCTGACGCGCAGGCCGAGCGCCTCGCACAGCCGGCGGACTTCGCGGTTCTTGCCTTCAGCAAGGCGCATGGTGAGCCAGAGATTGGCCGAGCCTTGGCGTGATCGGCGGTCGATCTCGGCATCGACCGGGCCGTAGCGGATGCCATCGACCGTCATGCCAAGTGCGAGCGCATCAAGCGCGGCCTGAGTCACTTGGCCCATCACGCGCACCCGGTAGACTCGCTCGACCGCGTTTGCCGGGAGCTCGAGCTGGCGCTTCAAGGCCCCATCGTTCGTCAGGAGCAGGAGTCCCTCCGTGTTGAGGTCGAGCCGGCCGACCGGCATGAGCCGGGGGAGGCCGGCGGGG
>NZ_JBRCLD010000073.1:0-20400 GCF_053487655.1 Thermaurantiacus sp.
GGACATCATTGGGGTCGGCCTCAAGCAGGATGTGCGAGCCGCCGCGCAGATCGAGCCCAAGGTTGAGCTGGCCGCCTGGCACCCAGGAGGGAAATTGCGCAACGACGCTTGCCGGCAGGAAATTGGGCAGCGCGAAGAGGAAGCCAGCCAGAAGGAGCCCAAGGATGCCAAGCACCTGCGGGCGGGAGAATTCGAGCATGAGCTGCTACGAGGCCTTCGGATCATTGGCAGCGGCAGGCGCGGCCTTCGGCGTGACCGAGGAGAGCGTGGACTTGACCGCGCGCACGCGGACATTGGGGGCAAGCTCGACCTCGACATCGCTGTCGGTCACCTTGGTGACCTTGCCGATGAGGCCGCCACCGGTCACCACCTCGTCCCCCCGCTTGACGGCAGCGACCATGTCCCGGTGTTCCTTCATGCGCTTCTGCTGGGGGCGGATGATGAGGAACCAGAAGATGACGAACAGGAGGACGAGGGGGACGACCTGGATGAGGAAGGCGCCCGCGCCCCCGGCGGGGCCCGCTGCGGCTTGCGCAAAGGCAGGAGATGCGAACATGAAGCTCTCTTCACGGATGGGAAAGTGCGGGCCTTACACTGGCCTTTCGGGATTTTCAAAAGGGAAGCGCCAATGACCCCCGGCAACGACCATGCTCCGGAGGCTGCGCTGCTGGTGCGGATCGCCGCGGCACTGGAGCGGCTGGCGCCACCTGCCGTGGAAGAAGCCGACCCTGCCAGAGCTGCTGCCATGCGCTGGGATGGGCGACATCTGCTGGCGGTCGCGCCGGCCGCGAACGTGCCGCTCGAGCGGTTTGTCGGCGTTGACGCACAGCTTGCCGCAATCGCGCGCAATCTCCGCAGCCTCAAGGGCGGTGGCCCAGCGCACGACATGCTGCTGTGGGGCGCGCGCGGCATGGGCAAGTCGGCGCTGGTCCGCGCTCTCGCGGCCGATGCCGGGCTTGCGCTGGTCGAAACTCCGGCAACCGCGCTCTCAACGCTTCCAGCACTGTTCGCAAGGCTTGCGGCAGCGCCCGGGCCGTTCCTGGTCTTTGTCGATGACATCGCCTTCGAGACGCTCGACGAAAGGGCCCGGGCGCTCCGCTCGCTGCTCGATGGCGGGGTGGCGGCGCGGCCGGCGCAAGTCCGGCTCGCTGTCACCTCCAACCATCGTCACCTGCACCGCCGCGAAGGCGAGCCAGCAGCCCGGCATGCCCGCGATGCCGAGGAGGATGCCGTAGCACTCACAGACCGCTTTGGCCTCGTTCTCGGCTTTCACGCGGCGAGCCAGGAGCAATATCTTTCCATGTGCAGGGGCTATCTCGCTGCCGAGGGTCTCGCGCTCGACGAGGCTGATGCCCTCGCCTTTGCGCTTGCGAGGGGAGCGCGGTCGGGGCGGACAGCATGGCATTATCTGATCGAAGTCCAAACGCGGAACGCGCTGCGGAAGAGGGCTTGTAAATGAGAAGCGTTCTCAATAAAGGCCAGAGCCGAGGAGATTGCCCCGTGCTCAGCCGATTCGCAGCCCCACCTGTCCACCCGGATATCACCGCCCACGGCCGCCTCACCCGGGCACTGCGCTTGTGGGTGCTCTTGGCCTGCCGCCGTGCCAACCCCCGGCCCACGGTCGCGCCGATCCTCGGGCCAGCAGTGCCTGCCTTTGCCGCCTTCATGGATCTGGCCGTCTCGCTCTGGCCGGAGCCGATGCTGGTCTTCCCGCCTTGTGCGGCAACGCTTTCACCTGATGAGTCCGTCCTCCTTGGGCTGCTTGCCACTGCCGCTGCTGACGATCGCGCTGCAGCGGACCGGCTGGCAGAGGAACTGCTTGACGCTTCCGCCCGCAGCCGGCTGTGGCAGGCAGCAACGCGGGTAACAGACGCGCTCGCGGCCGATTAGGTGGCGAGTTCCGGCGGCCCTTCGACAAGTTCGGTCGCCACCCCCCACCAGCCCTTCGGGACCCGTGCTGCGCGGACGCCGAGCGCCAGGCAGGTGGCCCCCGAGCCGCTCATCCGCACAAGGCTCGCGCCGGGCAGGGTGCGGAGCCAGGCGAGCACGTCGGCGATGACCGGTTGCAGGGCGATGGCCGGCGCCTCGAGATCGTTGCGGCCAGCCGCCGGGTCGTCACCGAGCGGCCCGCGGTCCACGCCGTCCCAGGCCTGAAACACGGGCCCCGTCGCCACTGGCACACCTGGGTTCACGAGCAGGATGGGCGTTCCGGCACGCGGTCGAGCGGGCGCGAGGCGCTCGCCACGGCCCTCGCCGCGGGCCGTCACGCAGGCAAGACAGGCCGGCACATCGGCACCGAGCTGAGCAGCAAGCGCAAGGAGGCCGGCAGGCCCCAGGCCGGTTCCCGTCGCCCGGTCGAGCAGGCGAAGCGTTGCCGCCGCATCAGCACTGCCGCCGCCGAGCCCGGCTGCAACAGGAATCCGCTTCTCAAGACGAAAGCGGAACCGCGCCCGGCTGCCCGTTGCCTCGGCAAAGGCGCGCGCGGCCCGCAACACGAGGTTGTCGGCCTCCGGTCCCACGGCAGAGGCAGTTTCGCCGACGACTTCAAGCGCCCAGTCGGCGGCAGGCCGGGCCATGAGGGTGTCGCCGAAGCGAGTGAAGGCGAACAGGGTTTCGAGCGCGTGATAGCCATCTGCCAGGCGGGCACGGACATGGAGCGCAAGATTGACCTTGGCAGGCGCGGCCTCGACCAGCACCAGCGCTCAGCGCCGCGCCAGCGCGCGGTCGGCCACGGCGAGGTCGAGCCCGACGGCGAGCTTGCGCTCGATCGACTCCTTCAGCTTGTCCTCTGGCTCGAGCGTAAGTGCGGACGCCCAAGCATGGCGCGCTTCGATTCTGCGGCCAACGCGCCACAAGGCGTCGCCGAGATGATCGGCAACTGTCGGGTCAGCGGGCTCGGCGGCGCGGGCCTGCTCGAGCAGCTCGACGGCCTCGGCATAGTGACCGCGCACAAACTTCGACCAGCCCATGGAGTCGATGATGGCACCATTGTCGGGCGCAGCCTTGAAGGCACGGGCGATGAGGAGGTCGGCCTCGTCGAGGTTCAGGTTCCGGTCGAGCAAAGAATAGCCAAGGTAGTTGAGGAAGATGGCGTTCTCGCCCTGGAGCTCGACGGCGCGCCGCAGATCAGGCTCAGCAGCAGTCCAGTCCCCGCCCTGCTCATACGCCGTGCCGCGCAGGAACCAAACCCAGGCCGTCTCCGGCGACTTCGGGTCAGGCAGAAGCGCAATCGCGCGGCTGAGACTTTGCGCAGCGGCAGCAAAGTCCTTCATCTGGCGCTGGACGTCGCTCACCCGCACCCAGTCTTCAAAACTCGCCCCCGGCTCGCTGGCAAGCGCAGAGAACACGGCAAGAGCGCCGGCCCGATCCCCAGATTCGACCAGGACCTGCCCACGCCGGACGCGCGCAGCCCGAGCATAGGGGCCAGGCCCCACCCGCTCGAAGGCCGAAAGTGCAAGGGGCCCCAGGCCCTGGCGGCTGAGCATGTCGCCAGTGACGAGCCAAGCCTCGGGCATCTGCGGTGCAACCAAGGTGGCAAGACGGCCGAAGGCAATCGAGACCGGCTGCGGCCGCTCGCGACTGGCATCGACGGCCAGGCGCACGAACATGAGCGCAAGGCCCTCGCCGGGGGACTGCACCAGGCCCCCGAGCCGGCGCCCGTCGAGCCCGGGTGTCGCGGCGAGCCGGGCGCGCGCGTCGGCCAGCAACGGATCGCCAGGCGGACCGCCAGCCAGCAGCAAAATGGCCTTCTCGCGCCAGGCGGCGGCATGCGCAGGTTCAGCCCGTGCAGCCTCAAGCGCAACCGCTGCCGCCTGCAGCCGCAGCCTCGGCACATTGGCGCCCTCGGCCGCGACAATCTGGCCATAGGCGTCAGCCGCTTCGCCCCATCGGCGGGCGAGCGCAAGAATATGGGCGCGGTGCTCGAGGAAATAGGAGCGGGCGAGCGGATTGGACTCTTCGGCACGGAGCAATGCCAGAGCATCATTCCACTGCCCGCGCGCAGCGCGACTCCAAGCATCGAGCAAAATCGAGATGACCGGCGTGCCGCCAGTTGGCACATCGCGAAAGCCAGCGCGAGCGCTGTCGAAGCCACGCCAGTCGCGGGCGGCGGCTGCGACGCTTGCGCGGGCAAGCGCAGCGATGGCCGGGCCAAAACCGAAGCGCGACGGGCTTGCCTGCACCGGTGCCGTAAAGGCGAGCTCCTCGGCCAGACGTGCCATCGTCTTCATGTCACCAGCAACGAGCGCCGTCTCGAACGCATTCTGCCGCAGCTCGGGCACGGTTCGCTCCGTCGCAAGCGCAAGGCCGAAGCTCGCTGCGGCGCGGCCGATATCGTCCTCTCCTGCTGCCACTCGCCCCCGCAGATAAGCCGCAAGCGCTGTCTCCGCGCGCGCCGAGGCGAGCGCCTCGGCCGGAAGCAGCGCCAGCAGCAAGAGCAAGGCCCGGGTCATGGCGGTCATCATGCCCGAGTGGAGCGGGCGGTGGAAGAGCTTGTCTGGAGGGGAAGGACTTGGCTCGAATTGCCTCAGGCGTCGATCGCATCGGCGCCGATGCTTGCGGCATGCGCCTGGATGAAGGCGAAGCGGTGCTCGGCAATGCGGCCCATCAGCCGCTCCACCAGCGCGCGCACCCCATGCTGCTGCTGATGGGTGGGTGGCAGGGTCACCCGGATGAGGGTGCGCTTGGCCGGGTCCATGGTGGTTTCCCTGAGCTGGGAGGGCAGCATCTCCCCCAGACCCTTGAACCGGCCAACTTCAACCTTGCGCCCCTTGAAACGACCAGCGAGCAGCGCGTCACGCTCGGCCTCGTCCCGCGCATAGACGCTGTCGCTGCCGGAAGTCAGGCGGAAGAGCGGCGGCTGAGCAAGGAAGAGCCGGCCAGAAGTCACAAGTCCAGGCATCTCGCGGAAGAAGAAGGTCATCAGAAGCGTTGCGATATGGGCGCCATCAACGTCGGCGTCGGTCATGATGATGACGCGCTCATAGCGGAGCTGAGCGATATCGAATCGGTCCCTCGTGCCGCAGCCGAGCGCGAGTGCAAGGTCAGCCAATTCCTGATTTTCGCGCACCTTGGCTGCTGCTGCTGCTGCAACGTTCAGGATCTTGCCGCGAATGGGGAGAATGGCCTGGGTCTGGCGGTCGCGCGCCTGCTTGGCCGAGCCGCCGGCGGAATCGCCTTCAACGA
Organism: Thermaurantiacus sp.; assembly: GCF_053487655.1. NCBI lineage: Bacteria > Pseudomonadati > Pseudomonadota > Alphaproteobacteria > Sphingomonadales > Sphingosinicellaceae > Thermaurantiacus > Thermaurantiacus sp. Next base: position 5,185 of record NZ_JBRCLD010000073.1, read on the forward strand.
TAAAGAGTTCGGTGCCAGCTGCTTCTTGGCGGACACAGTCGGTGAGCTTGCCAGGAAGCCGGAGCGCGCGGCGCTGGACTGCCGTCTTGCGCGAGACCTCGCGCGCCTGGCGGCGGGCGAGCCGCTCCTCCATGCGATCGAGCGCATGGGCGAGAAGTGCTCTGCCGCGCTCCTGGTCTTGCGTGAGCCAGTGATCCAGCATGTCACGGATCGCGCCTTCAACGAGCCGCGCGGCATCAGGCGAGGTCAGGCGGTCCTTGGTCTGGGACTGGAACTGCGGCTCGCGGATGAAGAGCGAGAGCATGACAATGGCGCCGGAAAGGGCATCGTCCGCAGTCATCTCCGCCGCCTTCTTCTGGCCGGTCAGGGCAGCGAAGGCCTTCAATGACTTCAGGACGGCAGCGCGGAACCCGGCCTCGTGGGTGCCGCCATCGGGTGTCGGGATGGTGTTGCAATACCAGCTTGCCTGGCCGTCGCCGGCAACTGTCCAGTGGACTGCCCATTCGACCTGACCTGCCCCGTCGGGGAAGGCGACCCGCCCGGCAAACGGGGCGTTGGTGACGGTCGCCTCGCCCTCGACGGCTTCAGCGAGATGGTCGGCAAGGCCGCCAGGGAAGAGGAAGGTCTGCGCTTGCGGCACCTTGTCCGAGACGAGGCTGGGTGCGCAGCGCCAGCGGATCTCGACTCCACCGAACAGATAGGCCTTGGAGCGCGCCAGCCGCCACAGCCGCTCGGGCGCGAACCGGACGCCCGCGCCGAAGATCTCCGGGTCTGGCCGGAACCTGACCGTGGTGCCGCGGCGCGACGGGGCCGGCCCGACTTCCTCGAGGGGGCCAAGCGGCACACCTCGGGCGTAACGCTGGCGATAGAGGGTTCGGTTGCGGGCCACCTCGACCTCGAGCGATTCCGAGAGCGCGTTGACAACCGAGATTCCGACCCCGTGAAGGCCGCCGGCGGTTGCATAGGCCTTGCCAGAGAATTTGCCGCCCGAGTGGAGCATGGTCATGATGACCTCGAGCGCCGAGCGGTCGGGAAAGCGCGGATGCGGATCGACCGGGATGCCGCGGCCATTGTCGGCAATCGCCAGTGTCCCGTCCGCCTCCAGGGCGACCTCGATCCGCGTGGCATGGCCCGCCACCGCCTCGTCCATCGCGTTGTCGAGCACTTCGGCGGCAAGATGGTGGAGCGCCCGCGCATCGGTTCCGCCGACATACATGCCCGGGCGCCGGCGCACCGGCTCCAACCCCTCGAGCACCTCGATCTGGTGGGCATCATAGCCAGACGGTTCGCGCCCGCCCGCAGTGAACAGGTCGGTCATTGCCGGCGACCGTAGCGGCGGCGCGCGGCAAAGGGAATCGCCTTTGCGGAACAGCAGGGGAACGGGGCGGCCGGCGCGGTGCTGTGGCCAGCCTGCCACAGGCGCCAGCTTCCTGCCCGCAAAGCCCGGCTTCGCACCGAATCGGTCTTGTGCAGCGCACAATCGCTTGGCATTGTTGCGTTCAAGAGGGCGCAACACGCCCCGGCACTCTGGGCCCGAGGGCCTCCCGGCGAGCAGAGAAACAGGCGGCCCTGCCGCCACGCTGGGAGTTCATCATGACGACATCGCGCTTCGGGGGTTTTGGAATCTACGGTCTTGCCGCGCTTGTGGCGCTTGCCGTGCCGGCGCACGCGCAGGATGCGGAAGCGGAAAAGGCGCTCACGCTGTCCGGCTCGGCCACGCTCGTTTCCGACTATCGCTGGCGGGGCTATTCGCTCTCTAACAAGGACTGGGCGATTCAGGGCAGCCTCAATCTCAACCACAAATCCGGCCTTTTCATCGGCACCTGGGCCTCCTCGATCGCCGAGGTGGGCGGAACGCTCGTCTGCGACTCGGTCAATTGTGCAACCTTCGGCGGCTCCACCACGGAGGTCGATGTCTATGGCGGCTGGACTGGCTCGCTCCTCGGCCTCAACGTAACTGGTGGACTGCTCGCCTATCTCTACCCCGGCGCAAAGGGTCTCAACTATTTCGAGCTCTACGGCACGGTCGGCTACACGATCGGGACACTGACCTTGACCGGCGGGCTCAACTGGGCACCCGATCAGGGCAATCTCAGCCGTTCCAACCGCTACCTGTTCGGCACCGCTGCCTTCCAAATCCCCGACACGCCGATTACCATCAAGGGCACGGTCGGCTCGGAACGCGGGGCGGTGGTCATTGACCTCACAGGCGCGAAGACCTCGAAGATCGACTGGCTTTTCGGAGTCGACATCTCCGGCTCGGTCATCGGGTTTGAGCCCGTGACCATCGGTTTCGCCTATTCGGGGAACAACCTGCCCGACCGGGACGGCGCCAACAGCTACGCCTCGGGAGGCTTCATCTTCTCCATCGGCGCGAGTTTCTAGGCCGGCCGGGGCAAGCCCACTCAACCCTCCGCCTGCCCCGCCTTTCCCTTGTCGGCACGCGTCCGCGCTGGCTTCCGCGGGGTCTTGGCCGGCTCGTCCGCTAAAGGACTTGCCGCCGCCGCAGCCTTGGCCTTTGTTGTCCGCCTCGGCTTGGCTGTAGCCGTGTCGTCACGGTCATGGCTTGGCTGGCTGTCTGCGACCTTGCGTGCGATTGGAGTCTCATCTTCGCTCTCGATCGCAGCTTCAAGCTCGGCCCTCGTCACGCGGCGCTCCGTGATGCGCGCCTTGGCCAGCAAGTGATCGACCACTTTCTCTTCGAACAGCGGCGCCCGCAGCTGCGCTGCCGCCATCGGGTTGTCGGCGAAATATTTCCGGACCTCGGCTTCCTGGCCGGGGTAGCGCGCAGCCTCCTCGGCGACAAGCCGGCTCATCTCAGCGTTGGTCACAGCGACTCCCGCCTTCTGGCCGATGTCGGAGAGGAGGAGCCCGAGCCGGACCCGGCGCGTTGCGATCCGCAGATAGTCGGCGCGATCGGCCTCGGCACTCGCCTTCTCCTCATCCGACATGCCTTCGGTCAGCTGGGCCCAGATGGTCTGGAACTCGGCATCGACCATGGCTGGCGGCACTTCGAAATCCACCTCCCCTGCCAGATGATCGAGCAGCTTGCGCTTCATGTAGGTGCGGGTGAGCCCATCGAGCTCACGTTGCACTTGGTCTTTGAGGATCTCGCGTAGCGCCTCCAGGCTGTCGAGCCCGAGGTTCTTTGCGAGCTCTTCGTCGACCGCCGGCACTTCGGGCACGCGCACGGCGGTCACAGTGACTGCGAACTCGGCATCCTTCCCGGCAATCGCTGCCGCCGGATAGTCGGAGGGAATGGTGAGCTTGACGGTGCGCTTGTCGCCCGCCTCGGCGCCCTCGAGCTGGTCCTCGAAGCCGGGAATCAGGCGGCCGGAGCCGAGCTCGACTTCCATGCCTGTCCCCGAGCCGCCCTCGAACGGCACGCCATCAACAGTGCCGATAAAGTCCATGACGACCAGGTCGCCGACCCGCGCTTCATGCCCCTTCTTCGCCTCGATGAAGCGCTTCTGCTGCTCGGCCAGACGCAGGAGCGCCGCCTCGATCGCAGCATCGTCCGCCTCGACCACCAGCCGCTCGAGCGCGATCCCCTCGGTTGCCACCTCTGGCACGTCGGGCAACACTTCCATCTCGACGGCAACAACAAGGTCCTCGCCTTCGGCCGGAAGCGCGCCGATATCGACCGAGGGCTGCATCGCCGGGCGAAGCTGCCGCTCGCCGATAAGCGACTTCACGCCCTCGTCGAGAGCTTCGCGTATGGCATCCTGGCGGAGCGCAGCCCCATGCATTCTGCGGATGAGGTTGCCGGGGACCTTGCCGGGGCGGAAGCCGGGCATCCGGACCCGAGGCGCCACTTCGGCAATGGCGCGCTCCACTCGCGCGTCGATGTCCGCGGCAGGAATACGGAGCGAGAAACCGCGCTTCAGGCCCTCGTTCAGGGTTTCGGTGATATGCATGGACTGGGCCCTCTTGGTCATCTGTCGGTCCGGGGTGCTGGGGCGTGGTGCGGGTGGAGGGATTCGAACCCCCACGTCAGGGACACCGGAACCTAAATCCGGCGCGTCTGCCAGTTCCGCCACACCCGCCAGGGAGCCGCGCCCCGAACAAGCGAAGCGCGCGCCTAACGCAACGGGTGCAGCGAGGCAAGCGGGCGCGGAATGCCACCTTGAAACTGACGAGAAAGGACAGTATGACTGACCAATCGGGAGACTCGCCGCCATGAATGTGTCCACAGCGAATGTGTCAGCCGCCATGCTTCGCGAGGTCCGCCTCGCTGACCGCTACGATCTCGGGGTGGACCGAGTCTTCCTCTCGGGCACCCAGGCGCTCGTCCGGCTTGCACTCGTCCAGCGCGCGCGCGACGCCGCCGCCGGGCTCGACACCGCCGGCTTTATCTCCGGCTACCGCGGCTCGCCGCTGGGCGGGTTCGACCAGGAGCTGTGGCGGGCGAAGAAGGAGCTCGCGGCAAGCAACATCGTCTTTGTGCCCGGCATCAATGAGGAGCTCGGGGCCACGGCCGTTTGGGGTGCGCAGATGGCAGCGCTCAACGCCCGGGCGAAGCATGATGGCGTCTTTGGCATCTGGTATGGCAAGGGGCCCGGGCTCGACCGGGCGATGGACGTGATGAAGCACGCCAACGCCGCTGGCACTTCGCGCCACGGCGGGGTTCTCGCCATTGTCGGTGACGACCATGGCGCCAAGTCTTCGACGCTGCCGCACCAGTCAGACCATAATTTCTCGGCCGCCTTCGTGCCCTTCCTTGCGCCTTCGTCCGTGCACGAGATCGTCGAATATGGGCTCCTCGGAATTGCCATGAGCCGCTTTGCCGGCACCTGGGTCGGCTTCAAGGCAACCGCCGACACCGTCGAGACATCGGCAACGGTCGACACCGCCTCCGAGAAGCGCCAGATCATCATCCCCGACTTCGCCTTCCCCGAAGGCGGTGTCCATATCCGCCCCAACGATATCTGGCGCGAGGAGGACACCCGGCTCCAGCGCTTCAAGGGCTTTGCTGCCCAGGCCTTTGCTCGCGCCAACGGCATCGACCGGCTGGTTTGGGACACGCCGCGGCCGCGCTTTGGGATTCTGACCACCGGCAAGGCCTTCACCGACACTCTGGAAGCGCTCCACGCACTCGGGATCGACGAGGCCGTCGCCCGCGACATTGGGCTTCGGATCTACAAGGTCGGCATGCCCTGGCCGCTCGAGCCCGATGGCGTGCGCGCCTTTGCGCAAGGGCTCGAGGAAATCCTCGTTATTGAGGAAAAGCGCGAGTTCATCGAGCACCAGCTGAAATGGCAGCTCTACAACTGGAAGCCCGATGTCCGCCCGGTGGTGGTGGGCAAGCACGACGAGGCCGGCGAATGGCTGCTCTCGCCCGATAATGAACTGACTCCTGGCATGATCGCCCATGTGATTGCTGCGCGCATCAGCCGCTTCCATGCAACCGACCGAGTGAAGGAAGCACTCGCTTACTTCGCGCGCCGTGAGGCGCTGGCAAAGACATTTTCGGCGCCCTTGAAGCGCTCGCCCTGGTTCTGCTCTGGCTGCCCGCACAACACATCGACAAAAGTGCCGGAAGGCAGCCGTGCGCTTGCTGGCATCGGCTGCCACATCATGGCCTTGTGGATGGACCGGGCCCAGACCTTCACCCAGATGGGCGGCGAGGGCGTGACCTGGGTCGGCGAAGCGCCGTTCGTGACCGAGCCCCATGTCTTCGCCAACCTGGGTGATGGCACCTATGAGCACTCGGGCCTGCTTGCCATCCGCCAGGCGATTTCGGCCAAGGTCAACATCACCTACAAAATCCTCTATAATGATGCGGTCGCCATGACCGGCGGCCAGCCAGTGGAGGGCGGTCTCACGGTGCCGATGATCGCCCGCCAAGTTCTCGCCGAAGGTGCGGCAAAAGTCGCGGTGCTGACGGAAGACGTCAACCGATATCGCGACATCGACCTGCCGGCCGAGGTGCGGGTGCTCGACCGCTCGGAGCTTGAGCTCATTTCGAAGGAATTCCGTGCGACACCCGGCACCACTGTCATCATCTACGACCAGACGTGCGCTGCCGAGAAGCGGCGGCGGCGCAAGCGCGGCCTCATGGCGGACCCGGACCGCCGGGTCGTCATCAATCCCGCCGTGTGCGAGGGCTGCGGGGACTGCTCGGTGCAATCCAACTGCGTCTCGGTCGAGCCGCTCGAGACCGAGTTCGGCCGCAAGCGCCGGATCAACCAGTCGAGCTGCAACAAGGACTTCTCCTGCGTGAAGGGCTTCTGCCCGAGCTTCGTCTCGGTGACAGGGGGCAAGCTCCGGAAGCCCGACTCGAAGGCGCTGCCGCTCGACGACATCCCCGATCCGGTGCCGGCCCCGCTCGGCCACGACCATTCGATCCTGGTCACCGGGATCGGCGGCACCGGTGTGCTCACCGTCTCGGCGCTGCTGGGAATGGCCGCCCACATCGCCGGGCTCGCCTCGACCACAGCCGACATGGCGGGCCTGGCGCAGAAGGGCGGCGCGGTATGGAGCGCGGTCCGGATCGCGGCTTCCAACGATGCCCTTCGTTCGCCGCGGATCATGACTGGCGGCGCTGACTTGCTGATCGCCTGCGATTCGGTCGTCGCCGCCGACAAGGCTGCGGCCGACATGCTCTCGACTGCACGAACCCATGCGGTAGCAAACGCTGATATCGCGCCCACTGCCGAGTTCGTCAAAAACCGCGACCTCGATTTCAGGGCGGGCCTTGTGCGCCGGCAGATCGAGCGCAGCACGAGGGCCGCTCATTTCGTCGCCGCCGAGCGGATTGCAACTGCCCTCCTGGGAGACGCGATCGCCGCCAATATTCTTCTCCTCGGCTTTGCCATGCAAAAGGGGCTGGTGCCGCTGCCGCTCGCAGCAATTGAGAAGGCAATCGAATTGAATGGCGTGGCGGTCAGCTTCAACCGGCAGGCGCTTTCGCTTGGCCGGCTGCTCGCGCACGCCCCCGAAAAAGTGGAGGCGATGCTCGCACCCGAGGCCGCCCCCCTCACGCTCGACGAGGCGATCGCGCTGCGGGCAAGCGAGCTCACGGCCTGGGGCAATGCCGCCTATGCGGATCGCTACCGCGCCCTCGTTTCGCGGGTGCGCGCGGCCGAGACCGCGGTTGCGCCGGGCTCGACCGCGCTCACCGAGGCGGTGATGCGCTCGGCCCACAAGCTCATGGCCTACAAGGATGAATATGAGGTTGCCCGGCTCCATCTCGCGCACCTCGAACCGCTGCTCGCCGGCACCTTCGCCGAGCGGCAATCCTTGACTTTCCATCTTTCGCCACCGCTCCTCGCCCGGACCGATCCGGCGACCGGGCGGCCGAAGAAATACGCCTTCCCCGGCTGGCTGGCGCTGCCGATGTTCCGGCTTCTCAGGGCGCTGAAGCCGCTCAGGGGCACCGTGCTCGACCCGTTCGGCCGCAACCCCGAGCGGCTGGCCGAGCGCGAAGCCATCCCGGCCTATGAGGCGGAAGTCGAGCGGCTGCTGGCCGGGCTGACGGCCGCGCGGCTCGGGCTTGCCGCCGAGATCGCGCGCCTCCCGCTCGACGTCCGCGGCTTCGGCCCCGTCAAGGCCGAGGCCGAAGCGAAGGTCGCAGTCCGCCGCGCCGAGCTCTGGGCACAATGGGAAGCCGACGCGACCCGCGCTGCGGCCTGACCATTTCGCCCAGTCGCTCAGGCTGACGCAGCCGCGCCAGCCTGCTATGGGTCGGGCATGGCAGAGCGGCGGATCATCGTCTCCGACACGGCAGCCGTTTTCCTCGCCTTTGGGCTGGTGGCTGTCTTGATCGGGGTCAGCACGCTCCCCTTCGGTTTCTTTGTCATCGGGATCGGCCTTCCCCTCCTTGTTGTGTCCATCGCCTTGTGGCGGCAACGGACCCGAGGCCAAGAGCGAAGAAACACGGTTGGCGGGGATGGAGGCGGCGGTGATGGAAGCAGCGGGGACCGGGGAAGTAGCTTCACCCCCGGCGGCGGGAGTTTCGGCGGCGGCGGGGCGAGCGGCGGCTGGGGCGATGGCGGTGGTGGCGACGGTGGGGGCGGAGACTGAGCCCTTCGCCGGGGCGCAGAAAGTGCCCGACCGGCGGCTCACCCTCTATATCCGCCGCGATTTCCTCGATCCGGAAACTTGCGCCGGGCTCATTGCACGCATCGAGGCGAGCCGGCGGCCCTCGACCATTGCGGACTTCAATGGCGACCCTTTCGCCCGCACTTCTGAGACCTGTGACCTTGCCGAGGGCGACCCCCTGGTCGATGCCGTCAATGCCCGGCTCGATTCCTACGCCGGCCAGCCAGCATCATTGGGCGAGCCACTGCAGGGCCAGCGCTACGCCGTCGGCCAGGAATTCAAGTTCCACACCGACTATTTCGAACCCGGAGGGCCTGACTATCATCGCTACTGCGCCATCCGCGGCCAGCGTACTTGGACTCTTATGGTCTATCTCAATGTCCCCGAGGAAGGCGGTGCAACACGCTTCAAGATTATCAACAAGACCATCCGTCCCGAGCCCGGCAAGCTTCTCGCCTGGTCCAACCTCGATGCCATGGGCCGGCCCAATTACGCCACACTCCACGCCGGAATGAAGGTTTACCGAGGCGTCAAATACATTATCACCAAATGGTATCGCGAACGGCCGCGATCGGGCTGATTCCTCCTATTAGCGGGAGGGGCAGAGCAGGGGCGCCGGCTCCTAGGCCAGGGGCATCGAGGAGGATCCATGGATTTCGACCTTTCGGATGATGCCAAGACGCTCAGCGAGGCAGCGCGCAAGTTCCTTGAAGCCGAAGCCGGGCCGGCAGTCGCACGCCGTGCCATGGAGAGTGATGCTGCCTATGATTCCGCCCTCTGGGCGAAGGTGGTGGCGCAGGGCTGGCCAGCAGCACGCGTGCCCGAAGCTCTCGGCGGGCTCGGACTCGGCACCGACGAGGCCTGCGTGCTCGCCGAGGAAGTGGGGCGGAGCCTTGCTCCCGTGCCGCTGCTCTCGACCATGGCCGTCATTGAAGCCTTGCTTGTTGCTGGCAACGAGGCGCAGCAGGCCCACTGGCTGCCGAAACTCGCAAGCGGCGAGGCGATCGGCTGCCTTGCCTGGTCGGAAGGCACGAAGTCGCCGGCCCAGCTGCCGCAGACATATCTTGAAGGCGGCAGGGTCTCAGGCCACAAGACGCCGGTTGCCGATGGGCTTGCTGCGACGGTTGCGGTGGTGACGGTTGCAAGCGCTGATGGGCCGGCGATGGCGCTTGTCGCCCTGGAGGCAAAGGGCGTGACGATCGCCCCCACCGAAACGCTCGATCTCGTCCGCCGCTCGGCCTCGCTCACATTTGAAAGCGCTGTGGCCGAGCCGCTCGGCTCCGCTGGCGACTGGGCGACAGTCTGCGAGCGCCTCGCGGTGCTCCACGCCTGGGAAGCACTCGGAACGGCGGCCGCAGCCATGGCGATGACGCTTGCCTACGCCAAGGAGCGTTCCGCCTTCGGTCTCCGCATCGGTCGCTATCAGGCCGTCAAGCACAAGCTCGCTGACATGTATATCAAGGGAGAACTTGCGCGCGCACACGCCCTGCACGGCTGCTGGGCATGGGCTGCAAACGCGCCGGAGCTCGCCCAGGCTGCGGCAGCAGCGCGCATTGCCGCGCTTGATGCGCTGCGCTTTGCAGCGGAGGAGTCGGTGCAGCTGCATGGCGGCATCGGCTTCACATGGGAGCATGACTGCCAGCTTTACTATCGCCGCGCTCGGCAACTCTCGGCTGCGCTCGGCAACCGGGCCCACTGGGCCGACCGACTTGTCAGGGCCCTCGAACTCCGGAACCGGGCGGCAGCATAGGGAGACGCACGCGATGGACTTCAACGACACCCCCGCCGAAGCCGAATATCGCGCGCAAGTGCGCGCCTGGATCGAAGCCAATGCGAGCGAATATCTCGCACCACCAGAAAAGCCGTGGGGCCTTGACGAGTTTGTCGCCCGCTCCAAGGCTTGGCAGGCGAAAAAGCATGATGCCGGCTATGTCGGGCTCACCTGGCCGAAGGAGGTGGGTGGCCAGGGCCTCAGCCCCATGCACCAGATCATCTTCAACCAGGAAGAGAGCCGGACCTATGTGCCAACCGGCCTTTATTCGATAGGCCTTGGCATGTGCATCCCGACCGTTTTCACCCACGGCACGCCCGAGCTCATCGCTCGCTATGTGGGAAAAGCGCTGCGTGGCGAGGAAGTCTGGTGCCAGCTCTTCTCTGAACCGGTCGCCGGCTCCGATCTCGCCTCAATCCGCACCCGGGCAGTCAGGGACGGGGACTCATGGATCGTCAACGGCCAGAAGGTCTGGACCAGCTTTGCCCACCGCTCCGATTTCGGGATCCTCGTCACTCGCACCGATTTCAATGCGCCCAAGCACAAGGGCCTTACCATGTTCATCGTCGACATGAAGGCACCCGGAGTGGAGGTCCGGCCGATCCGGCAGATGTCGGGCAGCAGCGACTTCAACGAGGTCTTTTTCACTGATGTCCGAATCCCGGATGCCCATCGCCTGGGCGCGGAGGGCGATGGCTGGAAGGTCGCACTCACGACCCTCATGCACGAGCGCCTCGCCGTCGGCGGCAAGCCGCGCCATGCCCCCGGCTACAAAACCCTCATCGAGGTGGCAAAGACGATCGAGACCGACACAGGGCCCGCGCTTGAACGCGCCGATGTGCGCCAGCGGATCGCGGACACCTACATCGCCGACGAGGGCGTGAAGCTCACCCAAATGCGGGCGCTCTCGGCACTCTCGAAAGGCGCCATCCCCGGCCCCGAGCAGTCGATCGCGAAGGTGGTCGTTGCCAAGACCATGCAGGACATGGCCGCCTTCGCGCTCGATCTCGCGGAGGGGTCGGGACTTTCCGTCACGCCCGGCTCGGATCTTGAGAAACTGCAGGCGAGCTACATGTGGTCAGCAGGTCTGCGGATCGCTGGCGGGACCGACGAGATCTTGCGCAACATCATCGCCGAGCGCGTGCTGGGGCTCCCTGGTGATCTGCGCGGCGACAAGGACACGCCGTTCAGCGCCATCAAGCCCCTCTAGGAACGGAGCAAGCACCGAGGCTGCAGCGGGGCCCGAGCCGGCGCCTCTTCCCAGATGGCATGGGCCGCGGCATCCGTAGCGCCCATCCCAGCGGTGCCCGGCCATTCCTTCGCCCAGCCCGGCCGGTCACGACCTTTTTGTCGCACATCCCTTGGCGCGCTGCGCCGTTAACCGTGTTCCGCCTTGACGCTGTAACCGTCGCTGGTTAACGCCCACCGGCCAGTTTCTGGCGTTTCGTCCAACCTTGATCGGGGGTTAATCATGCGAGCTCTTATCTCCGCGGCCGCTGCGTTCGCGCTTGCGGCACCAGCAGGTGCGGTCGTCATCATCACCTATGAGGCGCCGGGCGTGCAGAACACGACAGCCACCTTCGATTTCGTCGGGGTGGAAACCTTTGACTCGCGGCCGACCGGCACTGGCCTCAGCTTCACGACTGACTTCGGCGGCAGCGAGATCACCGGCGAGTATCGCAATGTCCAGATCAACGACGTCGACGTCTTCGGCGGGGCAGGCGGAACCGGCAAATATGCCGTGACCTTCAGCTCGACCGGCTATGAGATCCTCCTTTCGACCAGCCGTCCGGAAGGCGTGAACTATTTCGGCTACTGGCTCTCGGCGCTCGACGGCGGCAACAACGTCCAGTTCTACAAGGGCGCCGATCTCGTCTACAGCTTCACGCCAGCAGCCGTGCTTGCTGCCATCGGAAGCAAGCCCGCCTATTTCTGCAATCCGACCGGAGCTTTCCCTGATGGAAACTGCAGGGAGCCCTATGCGTTCGTGAACTTCTATTTCACTGGCGGTCTTACGATCGATCGCATCTTGGTCTTCGAAAACCCGCCGGTGGGCGGCTATGAGAGCGACAACCACACGGTTGGCTATTTCAAGACGATCACGGGAACACCAATCCCTGAGCCGGCCACCTGGGCGATGATGATCGCTGGTTTTGGCCTTGTGGGTGCGGCCATGCGCCGCCGGCTGGTACCGCTGCCGGCCTGAGCCTTCAGGCGTTCAGAGACGGGCGTCCCGCCGGATGGCGGGGCGCCCGTTTTCTTTGGGGGGTCCCCTCGCCTGCTGCCTTCCAGAAGAAGAGCGCCATCCGCACTTTTGGGGCCATCGGCATGCTTGTCTCGAAACTCAGTGGAAGGCGAGCTGGATTGGGGGCTCGAGCTGCTTCGGCCTCGCCCTTGGTCATCAGTCAGACAGCGAAGTTCCGCCCCCAAGATTAGGTCCCGCAAACGCGGTGCCTTGGCAAAACCGCATGGAAACTGGCCACGAATTGCCCGGGACGGGCGGCTCGTCTGCTGCAGCTTCACTGCCACCCTGGTCCAAGGCAGTGGCTCGCCGGTCGGCCCATGGTGCCATGTCGTCAGCTTGCACGCGCCCATCCGTTGCCCGCTCCCGCCCCTTTCGCTGCGCGCCTTGCCGGACGACCGTTCGATGACGACGCCCCTGGGGCCCAAACCAGGAGAGCGTTCGGTGAAGCCCTGATTGATTTCCGGGCGCGGACGGTGCACTTTACATTTGGTTGTCGCCTTGGGGTCGCACCAGGGTCCAGGATCATGGCAGGTGGCAGTGCGGCCGGGCGTTGGAGCTGGAGGGTCTCTGGCGCCCGGCTTTTGGTCGCATCCCGTGCTCCTCCGTACCCTGTTCCAATGCCGCGGCCGTGCGCACCCCCTTGCACTTTCGCTCAAGCAAGGTGACATTCTGGCCGTAATCTGCCGGGGTCACCCCGGTGGCCAGCTGGAGACCCGCATGCCCTCCTTCTCCCGCGATCTCGAGACCACTCTTCACAACGCGCTCGCAGAGGCCAGCCGCAGACGCCACGAATATGCAACGCTTGAGCATCTGCTTCTTGCGCTCACGACCGACACGCATGCCTCGGTCGTCATGAAGGCCTGCGGGGTCGATCTCGACGAGCTCTCCGCCCAGGTGACCCGCTATCTCGATACCGAACTAGGCTCGCTCCGGGCCGATTCGAGCGTTGATCCCTCCCCAACCGCCGGCTTCCAGCGAGTCGTCCAGCGCGCCATCCTTCATGTCCAGTCATCTGGCCGCGAGGAAGTCACGGGTGCCAATGTGCTGGTTGCCCTCTTCTCCGAACGCGAGAGCCACGCGGTCTATTTCCTCCAGCAGCAGGACATGACCCGGCTCGACGCTGTCTCCTACATCAGCCACGGCATCGCCAAGGCGCCCGGCATGTCGGAGCCGAAGACCCCGCGCGGGGCGGAAGAGGAGTCCCAGCGGGAGGAGAAGAAGCAGGACGGCCGCAAGCAGTCCGAGTCCGCGCTGAAGCAGTTCACCGTAAACCTGAACGAGAAGGCGAGGTCTGGCCGAATCGACCCGCTCATCGGCCGCGAGGCGGAAGTGGACCGCACCATTCAGATCCTCTGCCGCCGTTCCAAGAACAATCCACTGTATGTCGGCGATCCCGGCGTTGGCAAGACTGCGATCGCCGAGGGGCTCGCACGCAAGATTGTCGAGGGCGATGTGCCCGACGTGCTGCGGCCGGCGGTCATCTATGCGCTCGACATGGGAGCGCTCTTGGCAGGCACCCGCTACCGTGGCGATTTCGAGGAGCGGCTCAAGAATGTGGTGGCCGAGCTCGAGAAGCTGCCCCACGCCATCCTCTTTATTGACGAAATTCACACCGTGATTGGCGCCGGCGCCACCTCGGGTGGCGCCATGGATGCTTCCAACCTCTTGAAGCCAGCGCTCTCAGGCGGCACCATCCGCTGTATCGGCTCGACGACTTACAAGGAGTTTCGCAACCATTTCGAAAAGGACCGGGCGCTGTTGCGGCGGTTCCAGAAGATCGATGTGAACGAGCCCTCGGTTGAAGACACGGTCAAGATCCTCTCTGGCCTCAAGGCCGCTTTTGAGAAGCATCACAAGGTCCGCTATACGCCCGACGCCATCAAGTCGGCAGTCGAGCTTTCGGCACGCTACATCAACGACCGCAAGCTTCCCGACAAGGCAATTGATGTCATCGACGAGTCGGGCTCAGCGCAGATGCTTGTGCCTGAAGCCAAGCGCAAGCGCGTCATCGGAGTGAAGGAGATCGAGGCAGTTGTCGCGACCATGGCCCGGATCCCGCCCAAGTCGGTCTCAACCGACGACAAGAAGCTGCTCCACACGCTCGAGACAGACCTGAAGCGCGTCGTCTTCGGCCAGGACGCGGCGATCACGAAGCTCGCCTCGGCCATCAAGCTCTCGCGCGCGGGCCTGCGCGACCCCAACAAGCCGATTGGCTCCTACCTCTTCTCCGGGCCAACGGGTGTGGGCAAGACTGAAGTCGCGCGCCAGCTCGCCGCCCTTCTCGGCATCCCGCTCCATCGCTTCGACATGTCAGAATATATGGAGCGGCACTCGGTCAGCCGCCTCATCGGAGCGCCGCCGGGCTATGTCGGGTTCGACCAGGGCGGTCTCTTGACTGATGCGGTCGACCAGAACCCGCATTGTGTCCTCCTCCTCGACGAAATCGAAAAGGCCCACCCCGACCTCTACAACATCCTTCTCCAAGTGATGGACGCTGGCAAGCTGACCGACCATCACGGCAAGACGGTCGACTTTCGGAACGTCATCCTCATCATGACGACCAATGCGGGTGCCGCTGACATGGCCCGCGAAGCCATCGGCTTCGGTGCCACCACCCGCGAGGGCGAGGATGAGGAGGCCATCAAGCGGATGTTCTCACCCGAGTTCCGCAACCGGCTGGATGCCATTGTTGCCTTCGACTATCTCCCGCCCGAGGTGGTCGCCCGCGTTGTCGACAAGTTCATCCTCGAGCTTGAGCTCCAGCTCGCTGACCGCGATGTCCACATCGGCCTTTCCGATGAGGCGAAGGCTTGGCTCACCGAGCGCGGCTATGACAGGCTCTACGGCGCGCGGCCGATGGCCCGGCTCATCCAGGAGGAGATCAAGCGCCCGCTCGCCGACGAGCTGCTGTTCGGCAAGCTGGTCAATGGTGGCCGGGTGACCGTGGGCGTGGCCGATGGCCAGCTCACCGTCGAGGCCTTCGCCGAGCCGGAGAAGCTGCTCCCCGCCACCGTGGAGTGAGGACGGCCGGCGCCCGGGCCTGGAATGCGAAACGGCAGCCTCGCGGCTGCCGTTTCCGTCTGGCGCGAAGCGGGCCTTGGCCCTTACTTCATGCGGTAGGTGATGCGCCCCTTGGTGAGGTCGTAGGGGGTCATCT
>NZ_JBRCLD010000074.1:0-11445 GCF_053487655.1 Thermaurantiacus sp.
CGATGAAGGGCCCCGGCGTCACGGCAGGCGGAGGCGGCGCCGGCGGGGGCGGCGGCGGGGGTGGTGGCGGCGGCGGCGGTGCGGCCGGCTCAAACAAGTTGAAGGTCAGGCCGGCCAGCAGGCTGTGGCTGCGGAACTTGCCCGAGAGATCAAGGCCGTTGGTGGTCTGGAGATCCACCGAGTTCACATTGAAGTAACGATACTTGAGGCCGAGATCGACCTTGTCGCTCAGTGCATAGCGGAAGCCGGCGATCCCCTGCCAGGCAAAGCCCGTGTCGCTGTCATCGGCAAAAGCCGCCCCAAACTTGCCGAGCTGCCAGATGTTCGCCTGGGTGCGCGCAATCCCAGCCCCGCCGCCGACAGATGCCCCAAGCCGGCTGTCGTCACCCCCGCCGAAGTCGAGCAGGAAGTTCACCATGAAGGAGAGGATACGGGCGTTGCCGTCTGCTGATTGGTAGACGCCAGCTGGAGGAACGCCAGTCGCCGTGCACGGCTGGACGAGGCTTGCAGGTCCACATCCGCCGCCCGGAATGGCGGGGATCGTCCCATTGACGGTGATGGAATCGAGGTTCGCGTCCTTGTAGGCAACTTCGAATTCGGTGCGCAGCCCACCGAAGTCATAACCCATGACACCCCCGATGTCATAGCCGACTTCATACTTGTTGCGCAGCGCCTTTTCTGTGGTGCGCGGGGAAACGCCAGCCGTGGTCAGATCAAAGCTCTCCGCCTGCCCGATCATGCCCCCGCCTTCGAGACCGATATACCAGGCCTTGTCGCGAGCCTGCGCGGCACCGGCCAGCGCAGACGACGCGAGCGCCACCCCAATGGCGAACCTTTTCATGTTGATCCCCTTCCGACGCACCTGTCGATGCCAGTGCCGGGCCATCTAGCCGAGCGACCTTGGGAATGGCAAGCGCGAACAAGGGACAGGCTGTGACCGCCAGGCAACAGCCGAGCCGTCATGTGGGGGTCAGCCGTCAGCAAAAATGCCGAGCTCCACCAGGCGGGCAAGAATCACCAGGAGCGCTTGGCGCGCCTCAGCGTCGATGACGCTTCCGCCCTGGAGCTGAGGTCGAACGGGTGCAGTCATGGTCGGCCGCGGGTCGAAGCGCCAGTCAGTGCCATCGAATCGCTGACACCGGCCAAGCTCTGCGTTCCAGAGCGCAAGACCAGCAGCCGGCCGGAAGAAGCGCCACCCTCCAGCAGAGAAGCAAGCCATTTGCCCGTCGTGGCCCAACCATTCCGCTTCAGCCGGAGTGCCAACCAGCCAGGCATCCCCGACCGCCGGGGCGGCTGGCGGGCGCCTCAGGCCGGCACTGACAATCCGGCCATGCAAAAGCCAGTCGATCCCCATGACGGCCTCGTTATGGGTAATATCCTTCTGGCCCTGCCCAAAGACGAGCAGGGGAAGCCCAAAGCGTTGCGTCGTTTCCATCGCCTGTTTCCTTGGCAGCTGATCCCGTCAGAAAATGAGCTGACGCTCGCCGCTCGAGCGAATGGCCAGGGGCCCTTCGCCTTCAGCCACAACCTCGCACCACAGCCGGTCTGCGCCGAGGGACTGGAGTTCCGCGACAGCCGGGTCAGGCAGGGCGACTTCGTTGCCGAATGCCCGCAAGACCAGCGGTTGCGGCAGGCTTCCGCCATGCCAGCGCAGCTGGGCCCGATACCAGCGCGGTGGCGCCATCCCGGCGCTGTTCCAGTCAACCAACGACCGGTCCCGCGCCGTCCACAACAGGCGCAGACCTCCGCTTCCGGTTCGCGCAAGTCGCAGATGGCAGGGGGCAAGAGGCGCTGTCGAGACACCGGAGACGACATGGATGATGCGCGTGCCCTCGGCAGGGTCGCCAGCGCCTGCGGCTTCGAACTGAAGCGCCCGCAGAGCCCAGTCCGGCTGCACCCGGAGCGATACTGCTGCCCAGGGGAGGACGAGGTGCCAGGAGGCGTTCGCTGCATGGGCCCTTGGCGCTGTTGCCAGCCGCCCTCGCAACAGCCCGGAGAGCAGGACTCGATTGGCGCCATCCTGCTGCGCCAAGCGGAACTGGATGAGCTCATCCTCCACCCGCAGCAGGTTGGCGCCGTCGAGTACGGCTTGCATCGCGCGCGAGAGAAGCTGGTCCTCGCCGGCCTCGACAAGGAGGGACACGCGGTTGTGCTCATCCCAGACTGTTGCCGGTCCGCTCGGCAGCGGCTCAGCCAGACGTCCATGCGCCATTCCAGCTCGAAGCTGCCCCAGCGGCGCGAACTGGCCCTCGCCGACCACAGCCCAGCCGACCGCAGCGCTGGCCCACCCCTCCTTGGCAAGCGCAAAAACGGAGAGTGCCGGCGGGTCCTCCGCCGACCAGCCAACAGGCGGCTCGAGAACCGTCATGCGGGTTGGCACGCGCCGGTCGATTGGCGCCGGCAGGAGCCGGCCTGGCTCCGTTGCCACTGCAATCGCCAGATCGTCCGCAACCGCTTCGCATTTCAGCCTGACAAGGCCGGACTCAACAAGCTTCTCGACCACCCGCCAGGCGCGCGCGTCTGCTGCCACATGCAAAAGGTCGTTGGGCGCAATCGCCATCCATTCCCAGCTGAGCGAAAGCTCGAGCCGGTCGACTGCCGCCGTCGCGTCATGATAGAGGGTCCGCGCGCTTTGCCGGGCTTCGGCAGCAGTCGCTGTAAACGGCCCCGAGACTTCGAGGATACGCGTTCCGGTGCAAGCGCCGAACTGCTGGGTCCCACGCAAATAGTCCCGCTCGGGATCAAGATAGGCAACCGAAGCGCTCGACACGCGCTCGGCAAGTGCGGCCGTGGTCGGCCTTGGGCCATTTGCCGCTTCCTCCATGGGCCGGCGTGCACCAAGTTCGTGTGCCGGAATGGTCCAGACCTGTCCCAGGCGGACGACCTTTGCGCCCGTTGCATCCACACTCGGCCGGACACCAAGGAATGCGCTCAGGGCTTCGGCATCCTCCAGCGCACTCGGCCCGAGCGCCGCATAGCCACGCAGCAAGGAATCCGCCTCACATCTGACACCTCCCAGCCCCGTCCGGAGCAAATGGTCGCGAAGCCATGCCGATGGCAGCGCATCCGAGTCAGCATGCACTTCGAAACTGAGGGCAGGGATCCGGTTTCCGAAGCTGGCAAGCGGAAACTCCTCGAACACCACATAGGCAAGCTGGCGATAGGCCGGGCAGGCAGCAATTCCTTCGGCCGCTGCAAGCAGCGGATCAACGCCCTGCTCGGGAACTCCGCGGTATGTCCGCATGGTGCAGGCCAGGCCGAACTCGCCGTCAGCGTTGCGGATGAGGCGGCCATCCGCCCAGATCCGCCCGACCTGGCGGATGGGCCGTGCGGAAAGCGCAATGGCAAAGGAGGCAGTGAAGGCCGAGCGGTCGGAGGTCCCACCCTTGGTTGCGCCAGTGCGTGTGAACGGCAAGGCCCAAATGAGGACGCCCGCTACGCGCGATACCCCGTAGATCTCCGGAACCACGTCCCCATAGGCAGATGTCGGCGCCCGGAATTCTGGCGGCTTGTGCCGGCGCCCGCGCCCCGCAAGGGCCGCATCCAGCGCTGAGCCTGCCAATGCTGCGGTTGCGCCGCCAAGCGGTCCAGCGACGGCCTGGCCAAGGGTTGAGAAAATGACAGAGCTCATGCTGCCTCCTCAAGCCACCCGCCAGAAGGAAAGGATCCGCTCGTTGGCATGCCACGGCCGTTCCACCACGCGCCGAAGTCCGGCATGGGCTTCCACCACGCCGACTGCCGTCACAATCCCGAAATGCAGCCGCCCAGGGGCCGGCTCGGTCAGAACGATGTCGCCTGGCCGCGCAGCGCCAGCTGCTATCGCCTCAAGGCCAAGCGCTCCAAGCCTTGCCTCCACCTCCTCCCGCGCTGGCAAGCGCAGGGCATAGATCTGCTCGCTTCTCGGCTCGACGCGAAGCGGACAGCCAGCTTCCGCCAGCGCCAGGATGACGAGGCCAGCACAGTCCACACCCGCCGCAGCGCAACCCTGCGGGCGATAGCGTGTTCCAACCAGGGCGCGGGCCGCTGCCGCAATGCGCTCGCCGGGCGCAGCCGTCGGCCGCTCAGCCCACACCATAGCGGACCAAGGCATCATTGCCCGGCAGATGCGGCTCGCCAGCGAACGCAGCTGCGTTGCCAAACCTGCCGCTGCAGGTTGAAAGCGTCTTGTCGCAACCTTCGAACAGCCGAAGCCGCAACTGCTCGCCAAGTGCGAGGTCCGCCCGCATCGCAAGGGTGATTTCGCGGCCGTCGACCTGGACGACAGTCCCGTCCAGTCCCGCCAGTCGGCCACCGATGACGCGCATTTTCCCGAGCACGAAACGGCTGCTATCCGCAATTGGGTCTGCCGCCTCGACCAGGCGCCGGCCGCGGGCCACGGCATCGACATCAAGGGCCCGTCCTGCCATGTCCACGCCGCAGACAAGGTCACCGAGCTCAGCCCGACAGGTCGGAGACACGGCAAGCGCCTGCCGCCGGGCGAGCGCCACGAACGGGGAGAGGAGCTCCATCCGGAACTGGCCTCCAGCACCCAAACCCGTCTGCCGGACATCTCCGACAAGCCCTCGGGCGAGAAAGATCGGAGGGCGCTCCGGTCGGTGCCAGTCGCAGGCAAAGACTTGCAGCGTGGCGCCGTCCCACCGTCCTGCACGAAGGTCGGCTTCGCTGATCCGATCCGAGTGAAGAAACCCGTCGATTGCCATGCTGTCCGCCTCGAAGCTGGCCGACGTAAGGATGGCAGACGGCGTCATGCCACAGACGGGCTCATAGGTCAGGCCGTCGAGAACCAGCGGACGATCGTGGCTCGTAAATCCAAGCGTCAGCCCATCCAGCCGCATGATCTTCCAGCACAGGCAGATGGTGCCAACGCCGCCTGGAAAAAGCCGGTCCGTCACTGCGGGTCTTCCCGGATCTCGATGAGCGGCACCGAGGGCACTTCA
Organism: Thermaurantiacus sp.; assembly: GCF_053487655.1. Taxonomy (NCBI): domain Bacteria; kingdom Pseudomonadati; phylum Pseudomonadota; class Alphaproteobacteria; order Sphingomonadales; family Sphingosinicellaceae; genus Thermaurantiacus; species Thermaurantiacus sp. The sequence continues at coordinate 4,938 of NZ_JBRCLD010000074.1, forward strand.
CCGGACCTGAAACCGGACATGGAGATGTCCAGACGGTCGACAGCAAAGCGGACCGGAACATCAAACCAATAGCCGCAGGTCACCTCCGCGCCTGCCGCCGGAGGCACCTCGAACAGCAGGAACCCGCCTGGTTCTAAGATCCATCCCGACGTCTGTTCCGCACCTGCCACGGCAACGCGGAACCCCTCGGCGCGCGGGCGCGTGATGCGCCGCGGAAATCCCGGCACGTCCGCATCATAGGTCTTCACGACAGGAAACCGGATGGTGCGCCCGTCGCCAACCCCAAGGCGCTGGTCGAACGGTCCGGGCGGACTGCCGTCGAGCGCCGAGCTGTTGTCCAACGGATCCTCAAAGCGGAAGCCAAAGGCCTGCCCCTGGCGCGCCCGGAAGAAACGAAGAAGGGTCCGCAGATCCGCCTCCGAGCGCACGCCAAGGCCGGCGTCGAAGCGCATGAGGGGCTGCTGCCACAGGATATTCCGCCGTTCGAACCCCGACGCCAGCACAGCAACCTCGGTCAGGAACTCGGGTCCGCCGGTGGCATCGAAGCCGATCGCCAGCGGAAAGCGCACGTCATGAAATGCATCCATGCTCTGCTCCTCGAGCTGGCCGTGGAAGACGAGTCCGTCGCGTCGCACCTGCGGCCAGGCCCAAACGAAGACGTCAGCAACCCCGCGTCGGGCGCCATCGCTCGCTGCCGCCAGAATGCGGGGCCATTGCTGGGCAGCATCTTCCGCGCGCAGCACAAAGCCGGCGAAATAGTGCATCTGAGAGGCCGGATAGCCCAGGCGAGAGCCAACCTCGCGCCAGCCGCGTGCGCGCCGATGCGCATCGCCTGCAACGACGAGATCATAGTCCTCGAGCTGAAGCCCGTCGAAGGCCGGCCAAGACCATCCCGCCGGCATGTTGGCGCGCACCAGCTCCGGTGCCGCCGGATCCAGGACTTGCGGGGAGAAGAACAGCAGAAAGCTTCGAAAACCCTCGCCAGCTGCAACCCGTGCGGCTGTGACGAGCGCTGCTGTCGAGGCCGCAAGCCGTTCCCCCAGCCAGTCGAGAAAGGCGATTTCGGCAGGCGACTTCGAACCCCGGATATCGCTGATGAGGGGCGGTGGTGCGCCGCGGTCCGCCACATGGGCTGCCACCGTCGTCGCATCATAAAAGCAGGGCTGGTGGTCTGGCCCCACCCACCACCAGGGCTCGCCCACCTGGAACCAGGGGGAAAGCCCGGCCTCCCGTGCGATCTGCATCAGCCGGGCAGCCACCCGGCCAAGCCACGCCATGGCCTCCCCATGCGTCGGCGACAGCAGCGCCGAAGGCGGATCCCAGCCTGTCAGTCCCCGCTCGCCATTGGCCTTGCGCTGGACCCAGGCTGAAGGCGCATAGGAATCGAAAAGCTCATAGGAAAGCGACCAAATGAGGTCGAACCCCTGCGCCTTCAGTGCGCCCGCGAAGGCGCGATGCCAGGCAAGGCTCGGCCCATTGAGTTCGCGGGCCGGGTCGATGACAAAGCGTTCCCCATCCCACAAGAGCGCGGGATAGTGGCTCATCCCGACATAATGGGTGCAGGTTCCCCGGTAGCCGAGCGCCAGCCACTGCTCCACCAGCCGCTCGGGCGCCTGATTGTAGCTGTCGTCAAACCCGCTTGCGATCCGGAGCGCATGTTCCGGCAGAAAGGCGTCATGGATGGGGATCGAGGCATTGGCGCCCGTCACCTCCATGTTGCGAAGCTCGACCCAAGTCTCAACCGGCGCCGCAAGCGGCCCCTCTGCATCCGCATAGCCAACCGGCATCAGCGAGATGAACAGGCGGTCGATATCGTGCGGGTAGACGGGATCGGCTTCGGAAGGCAGCAGGAAGCCGCCGTTGAGGGCCCCGAAGTTGAGCCGGATCCGGGCATTGTCTGGGCTGCCCTCAGCGTAGTTCCACAGCCGCACATACCAGGTCTTGGGTTGCCCGTTCCGGTCGCGTCCCTCGATGGTCAGCGTCGGGCCATGCACGGCATCGAGCGGGCGCATCCCGGGCCCTGCCACCCAGTCGAAGGCAAGCGTGCAGCCGCCATAGTCGCGGATGGTCCGATAGGCGCACAGCCGGTGGGACCAGCGGTCCTCCGATTCCCAGATGAGCCCGGCAAGGTCCCGCCGGGCCAGGAAGGCAAGGTCGACACGGATGGTCCGCGGCGCCGGGTTGGTAAGTGCTGCCATCATCGGCCGCGGGAAATCGACTGTCCACAGCCTGGGCGCGAACCGCTTGACTGCCGCCTGGCGCAGCGGGTCGCCCGGGCGGGCGAAGAAATGCGGCACCGCCTAGCGCTCCAGGCGCAGCAAGGCGCGCCGCACGGCCCGCGCCACTTGCGTTTCGGTCTGCGCCATGAACGCCCGCCTGGCGTCACTTCCGCCACTCACGTGGACTGCCAGGTTGATGACCTGCGGGGCACCCCCGCGCGCTCCCTCCACGCGGCCACTCGACGTCGGCACGAAGACTTCCGGGCCCCTCTCCCCCACCAGATAGGCCCGCCCAGGCGCAACCGGCCCTCCAGTCGCCCGGCCAGGCAAGCCCGAAAGGCCGAAAACTCCTCCAAGAATGCCGCCGATGCGGCCAGTCGCTGCGCCACCGAATTCGATTTTGAGCGCAGCTGCGGCAATCTCCGCGAGCGCGCGCGCAGCCGCACGGGCCATGTCCTCGAATTCGAGTCGGCCACTGCGCGCAGCCTTGGCGAGTGCAGACTCAATCCCGCGGCCGGCGGCCTCTGCCCCAGCGCCGAGAGTCGTCTCCAGCATCTGGCGCATCTCGGCCAGATCGCGCTGAAAGCCGTCCATGTCCGCGCGCACGGCAACCGCCACATCCTCGAAACTGTCACGCATCGGGAAACTCCCGCATCAGTCGCTCAAGATCCGCTTCCGTGATGGCAGTCGGCGCCGATCCGAGCCGGCCCTCCAGTGCCAGCCGCAGCTCGGCTGGCGTTGCATTCCAGAACTGGTCGGGAGACCAGCCAAGCACGCCGGTGGCGACCCGCGCGGCAAGCCGCGCAAGCTCGGCATAAGGTGTCACGCGCCGGAAAATATGGCCGAAAGCAGCGCCCGGTAGGCGGAGAGCAGCGGCTGCAGCCCCGCTCTCGCCACGGCCTCTTCGAAGGCGCTGCGATCCTCGCCCCAACTGCCCTCAGCCCGGCAATGCCAGAACAGCGCCACGGCATCCGCCAGCCGGACATCGCCGGCTGCAGCCCGCTCCACCAGCTTGGGCAGGCTTCCAAGCTCTGTCTCCGCCTGCACCAGGGCTGAGAAACTCGGCCGCAGGCAGAGGGTTCGCTCCCCGAGCTCAAGCGCCACCTCGCCCCGAACCGGGTTGGCTATCCTGGCGCCCGTCACAGCGCTTCGACCGGACCAGAGCTTTCAAGCGCCAGCGTGTAACTCCGCTCGCCATTGAAGTCGCCAGCATAGTCAAGCCGCGTCACCTGAAACCGGCCTCGCAACCGTTCACCGCCCTCAAAGCTCACTTCATAGCGATCAAGCGCGCCTGAGAGCGCCCGCGCCTTCAGCTGCAGTTCCGCAGCCGATCCCGTGAACACGCCCGCCCCCGAGATGGACACTGATCGCACACCGGCACCGCCGAGAAGATCACGCCATCCCTGCGAGCCCTTGTTTGTCACCACGACTGGCTGCGCCGAGATGCTGAGCTGGGTCGTCCGCAATCCCGCGACAGTCCGGAACTGCTCCGGCTCGCCATTATCTGACAGCTTCAGAAGAAATGCTGCTCCGCTTTCCACTGCCATCTGCTTCACTCCTTGAGGGTTCGGGCGATGAATTCGAGCCGGCCTTCAGTCCAGCTTTTGGGATTGCGCCGCACCTGAGCACGCGCCAGCCGCAGCGCGACCACTCGGATGCCTTCGCCCACCCGGGGCATCGCAAGCACAGCCTCCTCGATCTGGGCCATCAGCGCTTTGGCGCCAGCCATCCCATCGCGGCCCAGCCATGCCGAGACCGTCAGGCGATGTTCCTCGCCGCCACCGTCCTTCCACCGCCACGGGACAGCCGAGTCCGGACCAAGCCCGATGAAGGGCGGTCGCGCATCGGCAGGCGGGCCATCATAGACAGCCACGCCGGCTGCGCGCAGACGCGGATCGCCCTCCAGCGCCGCAACGATGAGGCGCTGAAGCCTGAGACTTGAATCCATTGCCTTTCTCCCGTGCACCTGCAGCCGGTCAGGCGCCGAACTCCTCGGCAATGACCGCCACTCGGTCGGGAAGCTGCGGATCCCGCTGGATACCCGTCACCCGCAAGTCGAGCCCTTGCCAGGTCAGCCGCATGCCCAGCGCAATATCGATCCCGGCACGCATGAGCACGCGCCAGCGCCGCGCTGTCACGCGCGTGTCGGCGACGACCGCCGACATGTTGAGCGAATCCGCCGGCCGCATCTCGGCCCAGTGCTCACCCACCGTCTGCCACACCTCGTGCGATCCGCCGGCACCGTCGGGGGTATGGACACGCCGTTCAAGGCGCACCCGCTGCTTCAGCCGGCCGGCAATTTCCCCTTGCATAGGAGCCCTTTCAATTGAGGCGAAGGCGGCGCCAGGGAGCGAGCAGCTGGCACACGGCGGCCGGCAAACCGGCATCATTGGCGCCGTCGCGATTGGCGTGCAGATGTCCAGCCGCACGCATCACCGCGAGCCGCAGCGCGTCGGGCAACCCGTTCCAGTCCGCAGCCATGCCAGCGCGATAGGTGACGGCAACTTGCTCCTCGACTGCTCGCGCGAGCTGGATGTCGGCCGCATCGTCCCGGTGCCGCAGCAGCGTCCACTCTCCAGCCGGCAACGGCAGCGCTGCGGCACCCGCCACAAGGCGCGCCACCTCCGTCACGTCTCTGACCGGGCTTGCAGAAAGGCGCAAAAGCAAGGCCCCATCGGGAAAGATCTCGGTTGCGACACGTTCGATGAGAAGCCGTCCCGTCCAGGCCTCCACCAGGCTCGTGGCTGCGCGCCCAAGGCCTGCAAGCACGGCATCCTCGGCATCCGTCTCAATGCGCAAATAGGTTCGCAACTCCAGGATCGGCACCACGGGCGCTGCCACATCCAGGCGCAACATCAGCGTTGCTCCACGCGCACGATAAGCGACCGTTCATCGATCTGCCCGTCTGACAAGGCCACCCGGTTGCGAACGGCATAGACTCGGCCCTGCTCGCCCCCGGCAAGCCAGACCACGGTTGTCGCACCATCGATGGCCGCAGATTCGATGACCAGGCCAGCAGCTGTCTGCGGCTCGACCAGCCAGTCGCTCGCCGTGATCGCACGCCCGTCGGCAACCCGCTCCGACCAGTCGAACCGATAGTCGAGGCGTGCGCCCGGATCCTTCAGGAACATGTCCAGGTCTCCCTGCTCAGAAGGTCTCGTGCCAGCTCAGACCGGATCGCCAATCTCGACATTCCAGCTTGCGATGTTCACGGTGCCGCCCGGCACGAGGGCCTGGCCCGGACAGGTCGTGACATAGAGCAGCGCGGAATTGCCAGTGCGCACGAGCGCCACATGCGTCGCCGTCCCGGCCATGAGAACAGGGAGCCCAGTCTTCCCGGCAACGACGACCTTCCGGCCCGAAACATCGCCAGGGCCGATGGCAAAATCGGCAGGCGCAACCGTCACCTCGGCGAGCCGTCCAGCCATGGCTTCCCCATAGCTCGCCGGCTGCGCTGCCAACGCAACCATCCGATCGGCCGTCGCAATCTCGGCAAGCGCTGCATCAAGAACGGTCGAGGATACCCATTTGGCCATGACGTGCCCTCCAAGGAAAGACCGACACCGAAAAAGCGTCGGGCCGTTTGACCGCTTTCGGCTCAGTCCCGAGCAGGACGTGCCCGCCGGTTGTCGCGCGGGACTCGTCGGGTCCGAAGACCATGCACACGGAAACTTCCGCCAGTGACAAATTCGGCAAGCGCGCCAATGGCCCTGAAGGCGTGCCGCGCCGATGCAACGAGGAGTGCAGCGCGAAAGGCGAGGCCGCTTTGCCCCGCGTCATGGCCATGCCGCGCCAGCGCCGGAGTAAGGGGAACTGGAGGCGGCGGATCCGGCTCCGCATCAAGTGCCCCCGCAGTCCAGCGCGCACCAAGCCGAAGACGCCCTCTGCGATCCGCATCGATCTGCGCACTCGTGCACCGGTTCCGCAATGGGCTGCTGGCGAGCGGCAGATAGTTGCCGAAGCCGGCTCCACCGTCCGCCACCGCCGCCGGCGCCGTAAACCCAGGCCAGGCAAGGCAGTCCGCCGAGGGCGAGCCCGAAAGTGTCGGGAATGGCGTGATGATGCAGCCAAGCCCGCGGTTCTCAAGATCGGCGCCACCTGAACCGATGAAAACCCGCCAGCCCTCAACATTGCCCTCGTTGAGGTGGCCCCACGAGACCTGCCACCCCTGCGTCAGGTGGCCGCGATAGCCGCGCGTCGCAGCCGGCTCTCCCAAGGATGCGCGCACGCTCGAAGTCGCACCATCGAAAAAGCAATCATGCTTCGAGACAAGCCGGTCGGTATAGTTG